>CALGJW010000126.1 GCA_937930025.1 uncultured Saprospiraceae bacterium
GCGAAAAAGAGTTTTATTCAATCCAATGAAGAAGTACTTCGTAAATTTTACGAAGGATGGATGATTGCAGCGGCGGAGTTGAATGCGAATGCTGGCAACCGAGCAAAAGCCGCCAAAATAATGATGGAAGGTTTTGGAGTGCCGCAGGATTTTGCCGATGGCGCCATTGCTAATGTGCGATTCACAACTCATGGGGATAATAAAAACTTCTTTGGTTTGAATTCTTCTTTTAAGGGAGTAACCGGCGAAGAACTATATGATGGAATGGGAAGAAGATTTGAGCAGTTAGGTTTCGCAGTATCTTCTAGACCTGATTGGCGAAGAACAGCTTATCCTGGATTAGTTACAAAAACAAATCTTGCCGGACCTCAACACTTTGCAGAAGGTCAAAAAGCATTTAAGGCTCCCACAGAAGCTGATAAACGAGCACCCGCAATCGCTTCAAAACCTTTGACCATAAACTTCCCTACTGGAAGTCATCGTTTAGAAGAAAATGCAAAAACATTGATCGATCTTCAATTGGCCGATATCGCAAAATCCTATGCGAATGTGCGATTAAGAGTTGAAGGAAATACAGATAATGTTGGTGGTGCTGCGATGAACAAATCGCTTTCCTTGAAACGAGCACAATCTGTAGCAGATTATATGAAAGCGACCTATGGAATCGATGCTCATCGATTTATCATTGTAGGAAATGGTCCGGACAAACCTGTAAAGGGATGTGAGACTAATGCTAGCGAGGCCTGTAAAGCCAAAAATAGAAGAACCGAATTGCAATTAGTCAATAGCTAATATTTACTAATTCATGGGATCATTATTCGAACTGAGGGGAAGCGTCAGCAGGCTACAGAAAATAATATTCGGTATAGCCGGAGCATTGGTAATTCTGCTCGTCTGGGTCATAATGACAGCAGGGAGTACTCCCATTGTAGATGCAGGTATCTGCCCTAAACCTTGGGATGTGGTTTTGGCATTCAAGGAATTATTTCAGGAGAACCAACTGATCAAAAATCTTTGTCGTTCGCTTGGATACAACCTTGCTGGTTATGTGGTCGCAATAATCATTTCCATTCCTGTTGGTTTTGTCATTGGATTGATTCCTTTGTTTAGAACTGCTTTTCAAAAGCCGATCGATGCGCTAAGGTATGTTCCGCTTCCAGCTGCCATCGGGATATTCATTGCCTGGTTTGGAATTGGCACCGGATTAAAAGTGAATTTCCTAGCCTTTGGTATATTGATCTATTTGATCCCAGTTGTAGTGCAAAGAATAGACGAAGTAAAAGCAGTTTATTTAAAAACGGTATATACCTTGGGGGCTACCAATTGGCAAACCGTAAAGTCGGTTTATTTTCCTTCTGTGATGTCCAGATTGTCGGATGACATTCGAGTTTTGACTGCCATTTCTTGGACTTATATTATTATCGCAGAATCTATTGGAGGAGAAGGAGGCTTAGGGAATTTAATTTGGAGAGTGGGTTCTCGTCGTGGTCGGATAGATATGGTTTTTGCCTTACTGATAATTATCATGCTGATCGGTATTATTCAGGATAATTTATTTTCAAACTTGGATCGGAGATTTTTTCCATTCAAAACTCAGGACAAACCAAAGGCTAAGAATATCCTTCAGACAATCTGGGGCTTCGCAGTGGAGATTTTGGTGCTATCCTATCTATTGGTATACGGTGCGCTTTGGATTGCCAACATGATGGGGAAAACCGAAGTAATGGATTATTTGTTTGCAGATACCCAGTGGGTGTTCCACCTAATCTTTTTATTAGTGCTATACTTCAAAGGCCAACGATTATATAAATTGATAACTGGAAAGAAAACCTTAGCATAAACACGTATGGATTTTTTTAAAAACCTAGAACAAGAATTACAACCCGGAATAAATAGCATTCTGGAACATAATTTTTTGAAACTTTTAAGTAATGGAGAATTAAGCAGAGCTCAGTTGCAATATTTTGCAGAACAGTATTCGGTTTACTGTTCCTATTTTCCTAGATTCTTGGCAGCAACAGCGGCTAACATTCCTGATGATGCGACCCGTTTGCCTATCATAGAAAATCTATGGGAAGAACACGGAGAAGGGAAATTGTCGAAATCTCATCGGATTTTATTTGATCGTTTTGCTCGATCTACGGGCTTACCAGAATCTTCTGTAAAACGACCTACTCCGATTCCAACCACTGAAATAGTTTGTGAGAATTTATTTAACCTATGTCAAGATGGGCACTTCATTGAAAGCTTAGGCGCACTAGGACCCGGAACGGAATTTTTTACCAACTCTGAATATGCTATAATCGAATCAGGACTGAAAAAATACGACTTTTTTACCGCCAAGGATATCGAGTTTTGGACGGTACATATCACCTTGGATGAAACGCACTATTCCGAAATGATAGGGGCAATAGCACCTTGGTCCGATACCCTTGAAAATAAATATATGATCAAAGCTGGGGCTAAAAAAGCCATTGATCTGGAGATACTTTTTTGGGATGGTTTAGAAGATAATATGCCGCCGATTTAATGTCGGTTCAAATAATTATAAATGTCAATATTTAAGGATAATCCAAATCAAAAAAATGTAATCGAACTCAAGGGTATTACGCAGTCTTATGATGATGGGAAGACTGTTATCATAAAAGATTTGGATTTCATCATTGAGGATAAACCAGCACAAGGTCAATTC
>CALGJW010000127.1 GCA_937930025.1 uncultured Saprospiraceae bacterium
ATAACTTGGGGCATCGCCCCAAGCTGTCAAACAAATAAGACAGGCAGGCTGTAGGTCTGCGATTCCATCACAGTTATAGGTACTTCCGGTGAATTAAATAACTCCTATTGATTTATCAATACTTCTACTTCCTTTTTTGGAACAGGGCTTATCACATTTCCTCTCGCATGATGAGTGGAATCGCAACCCTTCAGGCTGCCACTTTAGGTGCCTTATTACTTGGGGCGTTGCCCCAAGCTTGCATGCCAATGGGTATGTTTTAGAGTTTCAGCCCTTCAGGCTGGCTTGAAAATTACAATTAAATTCAAAGTAGATACTTGTGTGCTAAGGAAAGGCCACAACAACATTGGCAGCATACATTAATCTAATGGCTATCATTTATTTCAACATTTTTTTTGATATTCGAAAGCACTTCTGGTAGCATATTTCTAAATTTTCCACCAAATGCTTTAGCAAATATTAGTGGTTTTCTCAATGCCGAGCTTTCTAGCTTTTTATTATTTTTCGCTTGGTTACCAGAGCGCCAGTTTTTTTATCTACTGCCTTAATAATATAGATTCCAGCATTTAGGTTAGATAAATCGATTTCGTTATTGACCAGATCTTCTTTTAATAATAATTCTCCAGTAATGTTATATACTTCCATAGAGACGTTCTCCATTTTTCCCTTTATAAAAACAGTTCCAGCCGTTGGATTAGGAAAAAAGGAATTTTCTGAATCAGCCGATTGATCATTTGTGTCATTGACATTCCCGCAAGTAAATTTATATAGCCTTATCTGTTCATCGAAGAAAAAGGTTTCAAACACTAATTCATCTTCAGGGGTAACTTTCAACGAAACAGGTCTTTCCTCAGGCAGAAAGAACACTTCGTTGCATAGCACATTTAAATCTTCATCAAATTTATAAAGGCGGATGTTTCCACCATTGAAGGCGCTAAAATAAAAGTCTTCTGTCGATGTAAATGCAAAGCTATTTTTGCTATACGGGAACAAATCACAATCGGGCAACTTCACCCTTTTTATCAAATTGAACAAAGTATCTCTAACATCAATAACTGTATTGTTCTCAATACAACCTTCGCTGTCTACATTCCTGCCGAAATAAGTGGAATATATTCTATCCTTGTGCAAGGTTCCCAAGCATCCATCGCTTAAGCCACCAGAAAAGTTATCATCAAAAGAAAATATATCTATTTTTTTCCCTTCATAATTAAATCGTCCAACTGCTCTGGAATTAAATGGAGTTCCATTTATAATCGTATCACTAATATCTCCATAAAGAAGGAAGGATTCTTCTAAATAGATTCCATCCAAATTAAATTGTACATCTGTTAAATTCTCTACGGTCGTCTCATTGGTCATTAAATCTATTTTTTCAAATTGATAAAGCCTTCCAATGACCATAGGATTTGAGGATTGGGTATCAAAAATAGCGTAAGCCCAAACCGCGGTAATTTTATCATCTACAATTGCTAGAGAAGTTGGATAAACAGTTCCTGCGTAAGTGCCAGAATTAAATATTATTTCGCCGGCCCCAAAAGGAATAATGTCAAAGCTGGCTATATCAGATATCACCAAGTCCTCATCAAAGGTTATAATTGATCGCATTTGTGAATTCCAAATTTCCGCATTGTTGGTTCCTTGACCATTGGGGAAAAGGCGTTTTGTACCGACCAGATAAAATTGATCGCCGTTACGTAGCAATTGCCCATTGTAATATAGGCTATCCACAAAGGGCAATGTCAATTCATTTACTATATCACCGGACCAGTTAATTTTAACTAGTTTATTACTTGGTAACTGATTAACAAAATAGATGATTCCGTCATCCGCCAATACGGAGTTGTACAGCCCCGTTGTCGTATCATACAAATCCGAAAATTCAGTTAATTCTTGGGCCTGAGCAAATTGAGTAATGAAAAAAAAGAGAAGTAGGGTTTTACAAGTATTTTTCATGCCATTCTTTTTGTTTTAAGTCCAATATCGAGTCCAAAACAAAAAAGTATAAACATTCTTTACTCCTTCCTGGAATTTAATGCGCTTTTGGTTAGATGGCTGCATATAGCTTAAATAGTTTTGATCTTTCAAACCAATAATTACTATATCATTTATAGGTTTAATTCAACCTATAAGAAGTTCCCGTCGATATTCCAAACACGTTTTGATCAGATCTCCCTAGGTAGTCCTGCGCGAATGATAAAATGGTAATAAATTTTAGCAACAATCCAAACAATTTTTCTTAGTCAAACAATCAAAACCCTGCAGTAATATAGTATATTGGGAAATCAATTATAGCTAATGCAAGACGAAAATAGTATCCCGAAAAAAAAGAAAGGCAAAGGAAGACTGGCCAGGATTGAAAAACGAATGGGTAATATTAATGCCTTGTTGTTAAAAATTGGGCTTTGGGTTTTAATTATAATTAGTCTTGGACTTCTTTGGCGAGAATACAACCGAAAATATTATCTGATTAAGCCAATAGAAGTGCCTGCCCATATTTCTGAAATCGGCTATTCCTCTACAGTAGTTGCTCAAAGAATATTTGATGAGCTCTCGATATTAAAAAAAGAGAATCGATCTGTTCGGGATTTTCAGGGATTTAGTGCAGACAACCGATCCGCAGCCGTAGATTTTCAAGTGGCGGGTTTTGGCTTGAGTGTGCAGTCCCTGGCCACGCAATTGCGCATGGCTACCGGCAAGGTGGAGCGCATTATTCAAGGGGAAATAGTCAATGAAGGAGAACAGCTTTCGCTGCGACTGCGCGTGCCAGGACAAAGAATTCAGGACATCAAAGCTCCACTGAATGATCTTTCTGTGGCTTTGGACTCCTTAACTAAAACTGCTGCCTTCGAACTTTTCAAAATTACTGAGCCCTATTTGTATGCTGTTTATTTGAATAACCAAGACGACAATAAAAAAGCACTAATAGCCGCAAAAGCCTTACTTAATATTCCGGAGGAAAAAAAATGGGGCTTCAATCTAATTGCCAATATTGAAGGAGAATCTAAAAATTTCGACAAGAGTATTAGCTATTACAAAATGGCAATAGCGGATGATTCAGAATTTCGTTTACCCTACAAAAACCTTGCTTTTCTTTACAAAGATTTAGATAGTATCGAACTGGCGGTTGAATATTTTGAAAAAGCAATCAACCTACAGGATGAAAATGATAACGGCTGGGACGAGGCCAATTATTATATGTTATTAGTCAAACATAATTTAGACAAACCCAAACAAGAATCAACAAAGAATAAAATATTAAAGCTTGACGATCCGGAGATGTTTAACTTCTGCGCGGCATCGGCTAACAACAACGGGATGTATAAGGAAACTTTGTTTTGGAGTAAAAAGGTGTTAAGCAAAAACAAGATTGATATGCAAGCAAATATTCAAGCGGCGCTTGCTGCTTGTGTGATTGGAAATCGTTCAGCTTGCGCCCAACACTTAGAGCAATTTAAAAACTTCCACCCAAATAACTCTTTTCAATTAATTCCTGAAACTATACTATCGATATTGGACGAGGACGATCCGAGATTCTTTTACTTGTTGGATAGTATTGAAGCTCACCACCCTGAAATCATGGCTAATTCAAATGGAATGACACTTTTCTTTACCTTGGAAAATATAAAAAAAGGAGACATTCAAGCTGCTCAAGCAATATTTCTCAAAGAAGCCCAATCTGAAAATTTTAATCCAATGGGTTATAAGGAGATATTTTTTATAGAAGAATTATTTCCTGCCATGCCGGATAGCATGCAGCAGCAATTCAGGAAATTTCTTTGAGCGAGGCTTTGAATTTTCCTACTATGAAGCAAAGATAAATAGAGAAATTCTCCCGTCAAGTCTTTCGTTGTATTGATTCCAGTTGAAATTTTCCTATTAGACATGATCCTCGTAGCACAATAATAATTGTGCGAACGATGCATCTGAAAAAGTGTAAAAGATGTGCCCTATATTGCACGCTTTACCAAACCTGACCATTGGAAGCATTAATAAATAAAATAAAAAGTAGCATACAACTTAGCCCAGAAGCGGAAGCCTACCTTTTTTCCATCTCTACTAAAAAGAAGGTTACAAAAGGCGACATCCTAATTCGAGAAGGACAAACTGTAGATAAAATCTTCTTTGTCATAGAGGGCTGCTTGAGATCCTATTGCACAGACAAAAAAGGAAAGGAACATACTTTACAATTTGGGGTTAAGAATTGGTGGATAAGTGATTACATCGCTATTCACAATAATGAACGCGCTACCCTAACCGTCGAATGTTTGAAAGATTCTACGGTCATTGAGTTTAATGCTAAAAAGCTAAATGGAACATTGACCCTTTTCCCCGAATACGAACCCTTTCAACGAAATCTGTTGGAACGTCATGTGGTGAGTTTGCACAAAAGAATTTTGAATCAATTACAATTGACTGCTCCCGAGCGCTATGACCTTTTTTTACAACAATACCCAGATATAGAGCAGGATACCCGCAATTATCACATCGCCTCCTACTTGGGAATCACCCAAGAAAGCTTGAGTCGTATCCGGCTTGAGAAATCAAAAAATTAGATTCTTAGAAAAGCTCGGTGATCAAATCAATCACGGGATGTGAAGTTTAGGCAAAACTTATCGCTCCTCAAATAGTAGTTATAATCAAGTTTCTCGTGAATTTTGATATCAACCAAAATGTCAGTATATTACAAGACAAATTGGTTAGACATGGTAAAAATATCAAAAGTACTCAGTGATAGTTCTAGAGGAATTAAAGTAAAAAATTCAAGGGACTACATAGCGTTAGCTCGAAAAGGCTTGACGGTAAAGCAACTGAATCAAATACTGGATTTTGCAAAAATTTCCTTAAAACAAGTGTCTACAATGCTTTCAATGTCCGAAAGGCAATTGTCACGTTATGAGGAAGATAAAATATTCAAGCGTGATATTTCAGCACACCTAATTCAAATAACAGAATTATACAGATTTGGATATGAAGTGTTTGAGGATGAAATTAAATTCCAAGCTTGGATGAATAGTGAAATTAGAGCTCTAGGAGGGCAAAAACCAATTAATTTATTAGACACACCTTTTGGAATAAATGATGTACGTAATATAATTGGTCGATTAGAATATAGCGTTTATTCTTAGTTATGAAGGTCTATAGAATAACTAAAAAGAGATATCAAAATGATATTTCAGGAAAAGGGGCAGAGTTATTTGGAGGTAGATGGAATCCCATTGGAACTCCGGCCTTATATACTTCAGAATCAAGAGCTTTATGTGTATTAGAATTATTGGTGCATACCCCAATAGCATTAGCACCGCCAACATACATTATTCAATCATTTGAAATTCCAAAGAAATTGGAAGCTGAACTTAAGCTTATTGAACCAGTTGAATTAGAAAAGGACTGGAATAAACTTCAGCATCCTGAATGGACTGAAAAGTTAGGGCTAGACTATTTTAATAAAGATTTTCTAGGAATAATAGTACCATCAGCAGTTATTGAATTGGAAAGAAATATTGTTTTAAATCCCACACATAAGCATTTCAATAGCATAATAATCAGTGACAAAATTGAATTTGAACTAGATAAAAGATTGTTGAAATAAACTCGAGACCTAACAACCTAGAAGAACCCCAGACTCCCCTACTCGCCATACCCAAACCAAACTCCCCCAAGCAAGCCTAAGCCGCATCCAGATTGAAAAAGCAAAAAATTAGGTTTTAAGAAAAGCTCGCCGATCTAATCAATCCGGATGTGATCTCCGCGCTAATTTTATCGCTCACAAAAAAGCAGATATAGCCCATTAAAGTAGTGAAATTGAGCTATATTTGATCGAATAATGAGCGATATAATGAATAAACGTCAATCAGAAATAATGCAAATAATGCAGCAATTAGGACTATCTTCAGAAGAAATACTAAATAGGCTAACTACCCCATAGAAAAGCAAAATTTTTCCCATCCTACTTCCCATATCCTACATGAGAATCACTTCAAGAAAACTCAAGTCCAATCTGGCTTGAAAAGGCAAAAAATTAGTTTGAAAGATAAATTCGACGATATAATCAATCACAGGATGTGAAGTTTACGCAAAAATTTATTGCTCATCAAATAGTAGTTAAAATTAAGTTACTCGCAATTACGGAAAATGATAGGAAGATGCTTAGATGAAATTCAGACTTCTAAAACCAAACTGCGAATTGGTCGAGATTTAAAAAGCATTAATCGCATATTATTTCAATAGCAATTTTAATGTTGTATAATTTAAAAACAACAACAATTGCTTATGGGATTTTCTGGAGCATATATTCGTGGTCATTCTGGCACTCAACAGAAACATCGCAAGGTGTTTGAAAACATTAAACGATACAAGAAAAAGATAGGGCCAAAAAGGAATTCCAAATCTTGTATGAATGACAGGTTTTCAATGCCTGAAAATGACGCCAGAAAGTTCACAGACTCTAAATTATCAAAGAGACTTAAACTTGGATTTATTTCAATAATTCTAATTAGTTTAATTAGTTCAGTCTATGTAATTTCAACAACTGAATCAATAAATGTAATAGAGATTCACAACGTCAAGAGTAGACAGATTCAAAAGGATAAAATCAAGTTTGAAGCTGAACAAAAATTGATTGATTACAATTACTTCGTTGAATCTGGGTTTTCGCATCTTAAAATAAATAATTTAAATGAGGCACAGTGGGAATTTGTTAGAGCACTCTATGTTGATGAGTATGGAATAAATGCAAGAATCGGACTATTGAAAGTATTGGAAATTAGATGTGAAAAAGATGGGAAATATTGTGCGGAAGCCGAAGAAAATCGTGTGTATCTAAATGAAATGAAAATTGATTTGTAGGATAAAAAAAATTTGAAATGCTAATGACAACCTAGGAGAACCCCATACTCCCATACTCCCATACTCCCCCACTCGCCATACCCAAACCAAACTCCCCCAAGCAAGCCTAAGCCACATCCAGCTCGATAAATCAAAAAATTAGTTTCTTATCATAGGTCAATTTTTATCCCAAGGCTTTGCCATAGGTTTGTGTCCACTTAGGAAGTAAATAAACAACTTCCATAAAAAGACACAACAATGAAAGCCTTACAAATAGTAAAATACGGAGCAATTGAAGATAGCTTAGCCTTTAACGAGGTCAATAAACCAAGCATAGAAGCATCAGATGTCCTGATTGAAGTGCGAGCCGCGGCTATCAACCCCATAGACAAAAGCATCATTCTGGGCAATCTACAAAGCCTTATTCCCATTCCATTTCCTAGTACCAGCGCCTATGATGTAAGCGGAATCGTTGTGGAAAAAGGAGCAGCCGTCAATAACTTTGAAATCGGAGACTTGGTCTATGCAAGAGTACCCCAAGAACAAATGGGAACTATTGCAGAATTTGTGGCGGTTACTGCTGTTGCTGTTTCCAAAAAACCTGGAAATATTTCCTTCGAAGAAGCGGCAAGTATTCCATTGGCAGGATTGACTGCTATGCAATCCTTAGAACAGGCTGGTATAAAAGAAAACGACAAAATCCTTATTCACGCAGGATCAGGTGGCGTAGGAAGCTTGGCCATTCAATATGCCAAAGCAAAAGGCGCTTACGTGTACACGACCACAAGTACACCCAATGTAGCTTGGGTGAAAGCACTAGGTGCAGATCGGGTCATTGACTATAAAACCGAAGAGTATAAAACCATCGTCAAGGCCGCTGACATCGTATTTGATACGCTTGGGAAAAATTACACTGCAGAAGCTTTTCAAGTGGTAAAGCCAGGCGGAAAAGTGGTGAGCGTTGTGGGCCCCATAGATGAAGAGACCGCCAAAGCCTTTGGGATGGCCGATTACAAATTGCCAGAAGAATTAGCCAATCTAGTTAGTGAAAAAAAGGCGTCCTACAAATTCATTTTCATGCATCCCAATGGGGCTCATTTAGAAACCTTAAAAACATTGATCGAAGATGAAAAGATCAAACCAATCATCGATAAAGTATATCCTTTCAAGGAGAGCATTGCCGCATTCACACAGCTAGCATCCGGTAGAACGAAAGGTAAAATTGTTATTAAAATTGGGTAAGACTTTCTTAGTCTTACTTCACCTATCTCAACATTCAATAAATAAAAAACATGATTAAAAAAATCTTATTGGGATTAGCAGGATTCCTATTGCTTGCTTTTGCCATCCTATATTTTACTTCCAGACCACAACAAGAAGCAGATGGTTCGTTCATGCCTTCAAAACTGGCGCTTACCTTAGCCACTGTTGAAGTGAGTGATTATGAAAATGTCAGCTATCAAAAGTACGAAGGGGATCAAAAGAAAATACTAGCAATTTTCACCGAGCAAAAGAACCTAAAAATGCAAAATGGGAAATTGTTTTCTACCGGAAATCATCCCATAGAAGCATTGCTACCCATGTTGCATTTAAAAAATGCAGGTTTTGAATTTGAAATAGTCACCCAAACAGGAAAGCCAGTCGTATTTGAAATGTGGGCCTTCCCAGAAAAAGACGAGGCGGTTAAAGCCATTTACAATGAATACAAATCCCAGTTTGAAAACCCTCAAAAATTAGCGGATTTCATCAACACCTCCATGTTGGATACTGCCTCCTATGCCGCGGTTTTTGTACCAGGCGGACATGGCGCCATGATCGGTATTCCGGAAGATCAAAATGTAGGAAGAATATTGAACTGGGCACACCAAAGTGATTTATTCACGATCAGTCTTTGCCATGGACCAGGCGCATTCTTATCTACCACATTGAATAATCAGCCTTTCATCTATGAGGGATACAATATGGCTGTATTTCCAGATGCCATAGATCAACAAACCCCAATGATTGGATATTTACCAGGTTATATGCCAAGTGGTCTAAGCGAAAAACTAAAAGGCTTAGGTGCTAACCTTATGAATGCTGAATCTGACAATACTGTCGTTGTGGATAGAAAATTAATCACCGGAGCAAGTCCCTTAGCTTCAAATGATTTGGGTAAGCTTGCGGCGAATACTTTATTGGAGGCATTGAAGTAAAGTATAACTGTTATTATCATCTGATTTAAAAGGTCTTGCCGTTTGGTGGGGCCTATTTTTGTGGTTGAGACTTTATTAAGTAATTTCTTTGCTGTGGAGTTAATGAGCGGTTTACATAACACTTCATTTTGTTATATTTAGGGGAAATTGTATATTGTGTGTTGGAATTAGGGATGATTAATGGAGAGTATTGAAATGGGTGGTATTTGAATGGAGGGTTAGTCGCATAGGACAATCGAAATGTGGATCATTGTGCCTGTGAGGATCGTCGTCGCATATCGAGGGCGTTAATGATATAAAGATTAGCCGAAGGGACTTTCATGTTACGAACGGGAAGATGTTGGAGATACAAAGTCCTTGGATGATTTGTATTGTAGGGATAGGAGTGAGAAATCGTAACTGGAATATATTTTGGGTGTTGGTATAATGAAGTTCGCAGCAATTCACATAATTAAATATATTACGAATGAATAAAAATTATCTTTCAAATATTGTTGTTTCAGTTTTTGCTTTTGTGATATGTAGCCTATTACTAGTATTTACTGTCAAGGAAGGGCTTACAAGAGTTTTTGCTGGGGATGTGGTAAATGAAATGGCCGCGCTGGATATGATAAAAAAAAGAGAGGTAGGTGTAAGTTATGATGAGGATAGCCATATTTTTGAATTCATTAAAAATCTTTCTACTTCCGAGGAAGATCAATTAGTAATTAGAAAAAGATATAACAAAATTGCTTATATGTTCTTCATTTTACCTTGTTTGCTAATTTTTATATTAGTATTTGTTAGAGGGTGGTCCAATGTCAAATCTAAAGTGAAGAAAGTTGATTATGATTTATTGAAGGATAAAATTCCAATAGACTACTTAAATAAAATTTCTTGGTATGTGTCTGATAGGACATTTTCTTACGGTTTTCTTTCTAAGAAAATCATTCTTGGTTCAAATTATTTCTTCGCATCAAAGGAAGAAAGGAATTTTATTCTTAGTCATGAGTTTAATCATTTAAGATTTAAGGATTCGATAATAAAAAATTATTTACTCAATTTAAAGAAATTTTTTTTCCCAATTTTCTGTATTATCTATTTTGTAGTCAATTTCTTTGTTTCTGTTTTTCAAATTTTATTTCCTTGGATTGAAAGTGACATAAATTCTGCTCCCGATATTAATTCAACTCAATTATTAGTAATTATTTCGTATGGTGTTTTACCATTATTGATGATATTTTTGTTTAATGCATCATTTAGAAAATTTACTACATGGTTTTCATATGCAAAGGAGTTTCTTTCCGATAAATATGCTTTTCTAAATTCTAATGGCTTTGTTCCTAGATTCAAGGAATCTAAGGACAAATTTCACCCATCCGAAGTTAGCAGGAGGGGTTACCTTAAAGATAACAATAGACCACTAAGTATCTATCCAGTTTTCCTGTTTACTATTGCGCTAGTCAATATTAATTTTTGCATGAGTTTTGTGTCTGATGAGTATTATTTTTTTTCATTATTTGCATTGCTGCTTTTATTAATTATTTTTGAATTGCTCTTGATTAAATTGCATACTATAGGATTGATGGATGTTTTACGACTAACCTTTTTATTAGCTGTATTCGTTGGTTGGAATTATTTTATCTCAAATTTTCATTCAAATAACGGTACATTTAGTTATTCCCCAGTTTATAGTTTCATAAATATTTTTGGGAATATAACTTTGTTTGTTTTAATTGTTCTTTTTTATTTGGCAGGTCTGGTAAGTAAATATTTATTTAAGAAAAAGTAATTCAATGAAATTTGTTAGAACTCTATTGCGCAGTCTAAATATATTTATTTTCAGTTTGCTGTTTTTAATGGCTTCGGTCTATTCTTTATCCCCAAGTGTTTCGGAAAACTCAGGGATAATGAGCTATCTGAATTTATCTAACCTTCTTTACTATAGTGGATATGTATTATTCGGAATGGCGCTAGTGCAGTATATAAGGAACAAAAATATTGATTGGCACAACTTTTATCTAGTTTTTGTGCTATCCGTATTTTGTTGGATTTTAATAGCATTAATAATTTTTTCTCCATACATGGATCAAATTTTTTCTGATGATGCCAATCCACAAATATTCTATGTAGAGTTATTTGACTTTTTCGCAGATTTTATGGCAGAAGTGGAGAATAGTGAATCGCCTCCAGAAAAATTTTATGGCTATCTGTTGAATTTTATTGTTACTTATAATATTTGCATGATTATTGGGATTTTTCTCGCAATCCCTCTTGCATTTTATGGACTGTTCTTATTGATAAAGAAATACATACCTGAAGGAGGGAGGTATAAATGGAATGTAATCATGGGATTTGTTATACTAATTCTAGCATTCTTTCTTTTTTATGATACTGTATTCGGAGAAATGACAACTAGTTCCTTCGCCACTTTTAAAGAACGTGTGAATTACGCTTGGGAAGATGAAATTTCATTTGCCAAGAAACTAGAAAATATTGAGTATGCTAAACCTCATGTTAAAGAATTTATTTCGAGTTTAAATTGGAATATTTTTAATATTGGATTGTTAATGCTAGTTGTATTTCTACTTATCCTCAGCATTACAAATAAAAACATTAATTCGATAAAAGCGAAAACACTTAAAGATGAATTTAATTGAAGAAATAATAAATGCCTATATAACCCAAAATGGAACTGAGGAAGAAAAGCAAATTCATGAGTTGTATCGAGGAGATTACTTGAATGTGTTCTCGGGGAATAATTCAGATCTTGAGGAATCTGTTGAATTTGGGGGAAGTGAAGTATTTGTATTTAGTGTCTTAGTATTTCTCCTTGAATGTGTAGGTACGTCAATCTTACAGGATGGCTACGAATTAAGTAAAGAAATTTTGTTGAAATATCTAAAAAGAGATAGAAAAAGTATAACAAAGAAAGTATCCCCTAAAGAATTGACTATTACAACGGAGACATTAGAAAAGCTAATTGTTTTATTAGAAGATGAACTGAAAAATAGGAATAAAGAAAAATAGAACTGCAGCGAACAAGCTGTAAAATGCAATGCTCC
>CALGJW010000128.1 GCA_937930025.1 uncultured Saprospiraceae bacterium
TTTATCTTTAAAAAACAAATCATTTGGAGTTAGATCAAATCCACCGCTATTGTTTTGAATTAAAATGCTTGCTGGATAAGTAGCTGAACCACCTACAAACAAATCTTCTAATTGATCTCCATTGACATCGCCTTTGGCTAGGCAAGGACCAAATGATGACATTTTATGGGGAAGTAATACTTGAATTTTATAATCATCAAATTTGTTTTCCACATGTGCGAACGCCAAACCAATTTTCTCCGTAATATTTTCAAAAAGTGGAGTAGGGCTAGTAGAAGAAATAATTGTTGTAGCTTTTTTACTTTGTTTAATATTTAGCGTTTGATTGGAATCAATGTCTTTAAGAATTTGCTCCTTTCCATCTGGCCAACGAATTTTGACTTCATCAACTATGATTGAGGCACCTAGTCCAAAATGAGCAATTTTTTCACTAGTAGAATACATGCCTCGTACTCCTGTAATTTCAAAATATTGCTGTTCACCATCGGCAGTTATCCATATTTTTGATCCTTCAATTATTCTATTCTTATCATCTGGGATAAGCTTCACTCTTAGGTAATTATTTTCGAAATTATCGGAACTATTATTTTTGTATATAGTAACAGGATCATTAATGTTGTTCACAATTAGATCAAGATCTCCATCATTGTCTAGATCTGAATAGGCTGCCCCATTAGAGAAAAATTGTTCCTCAAATCCCCAATTTTCTACTTGCTTTGTAAAGGTCAGATCCCCATTGTTTTTAAAAACATAGTTACTCAATTTTTCAGAAGGGATTAAATCCAAGGCTTTATTAATGTCCACAATGTCCCAGATTCCAATATCGACCGGATTCGGATTTTCTTGAACATATTTATGTAAAGCAGATTCCAAATATTGAGGAAAAACTTTGGAGGCATCTTTATTTCTAATATCTCTCATCAATCCATTAGTGATAAATATATCTTTCCATCCATCATTGTCAAGATCGGCCATTAGAATGGACCAACTCCAATCAGTAGAAGCGACTCCCGCCATTTGAGCAATATCGCTTAATTGACCTTCACCAGTATTGAGGTGTAGCATGTTGAACATATATTGATGGTGGCCTCCGTCATCAACCACCTTCCAAAAAGCAGCTGGATTCATTCCACTCATATTTGCCTTTTGGCGATAGTTATCTTCAGCAACCATATCTACTACTCCTATGTCTAATTTTCCGTCGTTATTAATATCTGCGGCATCAACACCCATGCTACTGAAAGATGTGTGTCTCGCATAATCTTCAATTTTATCAGTGAAAGTCCCATCACCATTATTGATGTAATACCAATCTCCTGCATAAAAGTCATTGGCAACGAAAAGATCTGTCCAGCCATCATTATTCAAATCACTGGCGGTAACACTATTGGGAAATCCCGTTTTATGAAACCCAGCAGCTTCGGTGACATCATGGAATTTTCCATTGTGATAGGAATAAAGTTTTGGACTCCACTCAGCTTTTAATAAATCTGTATCGTAATATTCAGAATAATCTCCAGGATTCGGTGGTTGATTTAATAAAAATAAATCTAAGTCTCCATCATTATCATAATCTAAAAAGGTGGCATGTCTAGTACGTTCACTATTGTCGACCCCATACGCTGCTGATTCTTCAGAGAATGTTATTTTCTTTCCCTTAGAGTTGGCTGTGGTATTTATATATAGTTTGTTTTTTCGCAATTCTGCTTTACTGTCATAAAGCTCTCTGGTGACATATATATCTTCCCAACCATCTTGATTGACATCTGCAACGATTACACCTGAAGACCAACCACCGTTGTTTTTAATTCCTGCCGATTCAGAAACGTTTTCAAATTTGAGATTTCCCTGATTAATATATAATTCATCGCTAACCAGATTTCCAGCAAAAAACAGATCGGGTAAATTATCATTATTGAAATCACCGATACCAACACCCGCACCACCATAATAATTGGAATAGATCATGATGTTATGATCCTTGGTATCCTCTAATCTATTGTCGAAACTGATATTAGTCTCTTCGACACCTAGCACTGAAAAACGCTTTTGAATATCTTGTGCAAAAAGGAATGAGCTACTGTTGCAGAGCATCATAAAAAATGATGCAATGCTTATCAATCTGGAAAAGGAGCAGTAATTCATCAATGTCATATTCCTAGGATTAGTTACTAATTATTTTTTTTAATCAAAATGGCCCAATCTTTATTGGCATCTGAAGGTGGTTTTCCGAAATCAATGATAGATCCGGCATTCACTTGTTCTACAGAACCTCGCAGGAGTTTTCCGCCAGTTCTGGGATTATACCAACGCAAAGAATAGTTGCCGGACTGTCCAGTTAAATCTAAAGTGCCACTTCCTCCATATAATAAATATAACAAATAGGTACTTCCTGGCTTTGCAAAACAATAGCCGCTTTTTGTCTTTAGCAATTTATCATGACTTTCCATTTCGTAAAATGGAATATGGTCATTAAAAAACGAAATGGCATTATTGGTATAATCCCACATGCGATCTCTTGTTCTCCAATCTTCACAAGATAAATCATTGCTATGGTTTTTGGCCCCAAAATACCATTCTGCTCCGGCGCCACCGGCCATTAAATTTCCCCAAAGCGCTTCTGCTCTTACAGTGTCCTGATTGTTGTCAATTCTATCATCTGGATCAACTCCTCGAAACCAAGGGCCAATTTCATCAATGCACATCACCCATTGTTTTTTATAAGCCGAAGAGGATTTAATCCATTGTTTGGTTACCTCATGAATATTTGACTTATTGGCTACCTGCATGGACATGCCATCTAAAGGTTCAAAACCTAACATAGGTTCAAATAACTTATCACGGGTTTCTTTGTCTGAGTGTGAATGAATCACTGTTAAATTTTTATAAGGATCTGTTGTTTTAACATAAGCTACCATTGCTTTTTGTTGCGCTGTATTTTGACCTTCAGGTCGCCAATGAACAGGCCCATTTTCTTCACCCATATTCCAAGTGATACGAGGGTGATGAGCAAAGCGTGCGATCATTTCTTTAATATAAATTTTGCGCTCATATTTCGTGTCTCCGTTGTCTTGCATCAATTCATTTTCTGTTTCTTGAAAAACGATATGCTGCATAATTCCCAAAGAGTCCATGTGATCCATCACGATTTCCCATTGGTCTAATTTTGAACAGTCAAACGTTAATCGTTCATCGTAGGATGTAAAGGGGTAAACGTCCTTGCCATCACCATCAATATTCATAGTGAGAAAATACAAACTATTGATACCTTTCGATGCCAAATAATTTAATCCACCTATGAGTGACTTTCCTTTTCCTCCTTGCCAGGTGGGATCACCAAGATTCCAATCTGGAAGATGTTTTTCGAATGTATGTAATTCCTTTTGGACGTTCGCTTCCCCTTTTCTTTCTTTGGGCCCTTTTCCTCTTACGGTTCCATCGAAGTCTGTATAACCAAAAACATTTTCTGGACTGTCAGTTCCTCCTTTTAAAAAATATTTTCCGGACTCAGTATATTGCAAATATCGTTTGCCGGTATAGCTTAGTCTGCCTTCCGATTTAGAATTTGGAAGGACCGTAATTTTACCTTTTTGACCATCGAAAGATACTGGCTTTCCTTGAATGTTTGCATCAGCAATGGCAATGTCCTTTGCTTTTTGAAAAGATACTTCAAAATTCCAATCACCCAATCGATCTGGTCTAAAATGTACCTTCCAGATTTTTCCCTCGCTCGCACTTGTTTCAGCTGCATTGCCATCTGCGGCATAAAAACCGGGAATGGTAATATGGTGATCTCCTTGGAAAAACCTAACTGATAATCTATAGTTTAAAAATGGATTGTCTGTGGCCAATTCGCTGGTAGTCGGCCCTTCAAATGTTAAAGTTAATTTTTCCCATTTTTTTACAAATAATGCATCTGAGCCATCCGAATGATGCTGACAAGCGTTAAGGAAAAGTACGGAAAAGAGAATCGTAAATAGTTTGCGCGGGTCATAAATCATACTGGTAATTTGTAATTTATTGGCTTGGTTTGGTTCTGAAATAAGACTAATTGTAAGGACTATTGTAGTGACGATTTGGTCTCAGAAAAATACCCTTTTTTTTGCACATTTTAAGCATCGATAATTGATAAAACCATGCTTTACAGAGAATATTTTGGATGAGGTAAAGTAAGGAAACTGCTTTTGAATATTTTAGGAATTTTAACAGCTATAAATAAAAAAAATAGAAATTTGCTGCAGTCATATTAAATGATCTATTTCCGTACAATATTTAGACTAAAGGATATCTTTTTAAGGATGATATTGATCTTATGAGGTTGGCAAATACAACTCATATTTTCTTGTTTTCTGTACTACCGTTGAATAAATAATATCCGACTTACCTAAGGAACTTTACTTACCAATTAATTGATTTAAGCTTAGAATTGATAAAAAAGTAATTGTTACATACTTCATATTTTTATATTCAAATGAGGCACGAAAAGGATTTAACGACTATTATTCTATTTGCGCTGATAATAGGTTGGAGATTCTGAATTAAAATTAAATTGTCAGCAATGTCATTACCAGTAAAAAGTACTTATAACTGAAATAGAGATAGTTACGAATTAATTTGACAGTTCTGCGGAGCAAGCTTTAATTCGATCTTTCTGTCTCTATTTTCGGATATTGTAAAGAAAGTTTCTTTTAAGGGTTGTGCATGTTTGCATGCCACCCAATTAGGCTTTCGCTGGATGGCATTTATGGAAATTCAAATCCTAATTCTAATGATTAAAATTGTGATTAGAATGAAAAGTTAAACATAATAGGTTTGAATTTTAAGGCTCATTATCGAAAAAAGAAACTTAACGCTGTTTACCTCTTTTTCTTTGACACACGCTTCTTTTCAATATTCTTCACGTAAATAAGTTTGTGCCGACTTTTGGGACTTTCTCTTCGCTCGACATCAAAGTTTCCAATAGAAGCAATTAGGGGAGTTAATTTTTCGAAACCATAATTTCTAGAATCGAAATTAGGTTGTTTCTTTAGCAATAAACTTCCCACGTCCCCAAGAAATGCCCATCCTTCCTCATCCGATAGATCTGAGATAGTTGAAGCAATTAACTTGATTTCCTTTCGAGTAATTTTATCCAAACTTTCTTTACCCTTTTCCTTGTCGATCGAGTCTCCTTTCTTTTCAGTTTGTTTTCTGATGATTTCTATATAGATAAATTTATCGCAGGCAACAATAAATGGATTGGGTGTCTTTTTTTCTCCGATTCCAATGACTTGCATTCCGGCTTCTCTTAGTCTTGTTGCTAGTCTTGTAAAGTCACTATCACTTGAAACCAAGCAGAATCCATTTACTTTGTCAGAGTAAAGAATATCCATCGCATCGATGATCATCGCCGAATCCGTGGCATTTTTACCTGTGGTATATCCATATTGTTGGATTGGAGTAATTGCATTTTGGAGCAATAGATTTTTCCACTTTGATAAATTTGGCTTAGTCCAATCCCCATAGATTCTCTTAATGGTTGGATTTCCATATTTAGCAATTTCCTCCATCATTTCCTTCACA
>CALGJW010000129.1 GCA_937930025.1 uncultured Saprospiraceae bacterium
AACCGAAGACTGTACGAGGCGAAGGTTCACGTCTTTAGTAGATGCTAAAGGAGTGCCTGCCTACCGTTTAGGTAGCGTTCTTCAACGAAATACAGACTTTTATTTTTTCAAAGGCAACCAACAATTCGAGCTTGGCAATACTTTAGATTCCTTGCCTACTGAACCTCAACTCATGATGGCAATAGAGTCTTATTTTCAATTACAACTGGTCAGCGAACTTGCTGAATTTAATACTATGCAAAAAGGTAAATGGTTAAAATATCTTCCAACACTTGGCGTAACTTATACACTCGAAGGCAAACCTCGACCTGCTATTTCTTGGTCTTCTAATTTGCTCTATTCTACCCAAAAAGATAAAGCATATCTCCATGCTAAAAAACAATCTATTTACAAAAAGAACCAACTCGCATTAGAAAAAGAAAAACTACTTCTTCACAATCTTCTTCGCCAATACCTCTTTTTACAACAAGACATCCTCATCCTCCAAGATTTATTGGACTACGACCGCCAACTCTATCACATCCAAAAAGACCAAGCGCAACATATTGAAATTCCTCCTTCTGAATTACTCAAAGCAACACAAACCATCAAACAAAAAGAATATAATATCCTCCAAAAACATCGGGAATTATTAGAACTAGAAATTAAAATTTTAACTGCTTCAAAATACTTTCAATACTATGAAAACAAATCCATCGTCCCGTAAAAAATACCAAACCGCTCATATCTCTTTTCAAAAACTACATCATCTCTGGTGGCGATTTCATCTGCTTATCGAGTCTGAGCAACATATCTGGATGCAACCTCCGAATGTTCTCCAACTCTGCAATCAATTGGACACCAATCAAAAATACCTTTCCCAAACCATTAACCAATCCACAGGGTTAACCATCGTGTCTTTTTTTCATTGCTATCGAATTGAACGCTTTATCCAAAAGCTAAACAATGGCGAAGCTCAACTCAAAACCATCGATGGCTTAATCTCCGAAGTCGGTTTCCAAAATCGCACTTCTTTTTATCGTGCCTTTAAAAATTTTATGGGCGTTCATCCAACACAATTTATCAAGCAACTCAAAGAACGCAAAGCAATTTAAATTAGACTTGTTACCTTTTGTCTGATGGAGCGAAACGTTGCAAATTTAGTTTTGAACGAGGCAAAATTTTTCGGAATAGCCATAGCTATTGCTAAAAATTTTAAGGACGTACAAAATAAAATTTGTTCGTTGTAGCCCATCAAGATAAAGGGTAACAAGTCTATTAATAACTTGTTTCACTATCTGCCACAAAGCATGACTTTTTAATTACGCTGCATTATCTTTGAAACTCATGACTATGAAAACACTTTTACAATTTATCTTTCTTATTGCTATCATCGCTTTAAGTTGTTCCAACTTTTCTCCTGATAAAGAATTGCCACTTCAAGAAATTCCGCAAACAACTCCTTGTCCAATCGATACTTGCCAAAACATTACCATCGAATTAGGAATGCCTGGTTATAACTACTCTGCCCCCTTCACTTGCTACGAGTGGACGGACTGGGGAACGGGACTAAAAGTTGATTGGACCAATGGCGGAAGAGTATTGTTTTTTACTTTCCCTAATCATCGAATTTGTAATACTCAATTTCGAATTTGTGCGGAAGAAGTTTGTAATTGTATTTGGCAACCAATAGAAAGTTGTCCAAAAAACAATACACTTACAGCAGTACTAGATTCTTGCTTATTTGGACAACCTACTTTATTCCTCGATTTATTTCTTCAAGACCAATAAACCTCTACCCATGCTATTTAATTACACTCAACAACTGATTCGCTCAGTGGCAACATTTCTTATTTTTCTTTGCCTCCTTATTTTTCTTTTTGAAAAAACAATTCCACCAAATCAAATTGCCTCAACTCAATATTACGAAATTGATACCACTACTCTATTTCAAAAAAAAGTAATCACCAACCGCCTTCCCCAATTCATCCAATACCTCCAGGAAAACAATATTCCAATCCAAAATAAAACTGAATTGCTCTTTTTATTGTCCAATCCCAATAGTCGAAAACAAATTGCTATTCAGCTTGACATGAATGCGAATGTATTGTTACTGCATGCCGAAATCGCCGACTTAATGCAAATTGAAATGACCGAAATAGATGCTCAAATCCTCCATTTTAGTCAACGCAATTACCAAAATCCATTCACGGGAGAAACACTGAATTTACAACATCTAGCGGAAGCTGATGCCGAACGAATCTTACAAGATATTGGTGGTTGGCTGGCTGGAAAGGAAGAGGAATTATTGGAGAAGTATAAGATAAGCCTCGAAGAGGTTGAATCTTGGATTTCCCAAGCCAATGCCCATTCTTTCAAAATCTTCGCTCCTATCCCTTAAAAATGCTTTTCAGATGTAGAAAAGTGTCGCCTTTTGATAAAAAATAGAAGGCGACATAACCGATTTTTGGTCGCCTATATGGGACAAGTAGGAAAAAGTTTTTTTAAAGTTGTACTTTTAATTTCATTTTTTTTGACAACAATTTAAATAACACGTCCTATGAATAAGAATGGAATTTTATTCTTCTTTATGCTTATTTTTTCTTCAAACTGTTTTGGACAATTCGGTTATCCTCACCAAATTTCCAACAATACTTCAATTTTAAAAAATCCTGAATTTTTTAAAATTGCTGACCTCGATGGCGACCAAGATTTAGATATTATTACCTTAAATTCCAATTTAAATCAATCCCCTCTTTGGCTCGAAAATTTAGATGGTCTAGGTGAATTTGGAAAGCCTCAAATTATAGGGGATAATCCAGGTCATGGATTGGTACATTTAGCAATAGGAGATTTGGACTCCGATGGAGATGAGGATGTCTTGATGTCAAAAAACAAAACTATTACGTGGTACAAAAACGAAATACGTAATTCTGCCACCTTTCGGGATACAATTGTTTTTCCTTCTTTTAATTCTAACATAAATGAACTATATATTTTTGACCTTAACCAAGATGACATAATGGATATTATTTGCTTGACAGGTGGTGACCTTACTTGGATGGAAGGAATTGATGGCAAAGGAAATTTCAATAACCTTGAAGTAGTTTATGAAGATATTCACCTTTACTTGCACTTTGTTGATATGGATAATGATGGAGATGATGATATCGTTACTGAAAGTTTGGCGAATGGAGGTGTTGAAGGAATCGTCTGGTTAGAGTTCTTAGGTGGCGATAACGGGTTTGATAGCACCCCTCATTTAATTGGAGACCTTCATGTAAATGGAATAGCAGTATCAGATGTAGATTCAGATGGAGATATGGATATCGTAGGACATGATCAAAATCCAGATAATAAAGTTTTCTGGATTGAAAATCTAGGAGGAAATAATTTCGGACCTACTCAAGATTTATCAAATGATAAAATTTACTCAATTGCAGTTGGTGACTTAGATCAGGATTCTGATATAGATATTTTGGTTCCTTATTTTTTTAGCCCTAAAATTTTAGTCAACACAAACAACCAAGGATCCTTTTCCACCATTCCTACTGACTTACCTTTTTTTGAAGATGTTCTCTCATCTGAACTTATTGACCTGGATGGTGACAACATATTGGACTTCCTTTCTCTCGCAAGAGGAACAGTAGATAATAGAGCTCAATTATTATTTTCTAAAGGACGGGGTGACCTTACTTTTGAAAATGCAAAAGAATTGTTAGCGGATACAGATAAAATCCAAGGCTCCTTTATTAGAAGTGAAGACATAACTAATGATGGAGTTCCAGAACTTGTAATTGGTCACGAACGATTTGGAAGATTAGGTTGGTATGAGTTTGAAAATACTAATCGAATATTGAAAAACCAACACATCATTGAAGCACTTATTGATATGGAGTCGGGGTATCCTGTTGACATGGATTATGCGGATATAGATGGTGATGGTGATCAAGATGTACTTTGTGCTTTTGGAGGTCCTTTTTTTGATGGGCGACTTAGATGGTTTGAAAGAGTAGATGGCGAAAATAACTTCATTAGTAAAGATACTATATTCAATGGCAGTTTGGAATATGGCACCACAGCATTAAGCGACATAGATGGTGATGGTGACCAAGATATTTTTCTTGGTCTTTCTGGTGGTGGTTCTAATGGCGTTCTTTGGTTCGAAAATGATGGCTCAGGAAACTTTTCCGCTCCTCTTCCTATTAATCCTAATAACATTAATTGTACTTCTTATATAGTTGATGATGTTGACAATGATAATGATGATGATATTTTGGTAAGAAGTTCTACCGATCTTTTTTTATTTAAAAACGACAATGGGAATTTTCAACCTGCTGTTTTATTAAACAGCAATTGGGATATTGATAGTGATAATATGTATTTTGAAGATGTAGATGGTGATAATATAAAAGATATTGTCTACACCTCTTTCTCTTCTCCTCAACTTCAAACTAATTTAGTCTATCATAAAAATCTCGGGAATACCAATTTCGGACCTTTGACTACTATCACCAATCTGCAATCAAGTTCTTATGATTTTATTTCCGCTGATTTTGACACAGATGGAGATTTAGATTATTTCTATTTGATAAGTGATGAAGAACTACGATTTGTGGTCAACAATGGAGCGAATGGATTTAGTCCACCCAATTCTATTCCTAATATTTTGGACAAAACTAGCCGTATCTTTTTTGTTGATGTAGATAGAGATGGTGATCCTGATCTAATCACATATTCTTGGCTTGATGAAACATTACACTTACATCAAAACTTCAATGATAATTCTACTTTGACTGGACAAGTTTTCCTAGATGAAAATGGAAATGGTAATTTTGATAATAATGAATTTCCTTTTCATCTCCAACCGATTTCAATCACCCCTCAAGAGTTAGGAGTTTTCTCATTGTCACAAGGTCAAATTGAATTTGTTTTGGAAGATGGCATTTATAATTTATACTGTAATCCTTTAGATAATTTTGAGTTGACCACTCCACAAGAAGTCATGATTGAGATTTCTAATGGTAGCAATCAAGAGGTACTTTTCGGTCTCCAACCCAATATACTCGAAATGGAAGGTATCTTAGGATTTACATCTGCGCCTACTCGATGTGGATTTAAAGTTCCTTTTTGGATTGACTATCAGAATTATGGAACCCTAGTCGCTAATGGTGTCATCGAATTACAATTGGATGACTTGGTCGATTATGTATCTGCCATTCCAGAGCCAGATTCCATCGTTGGAAACAGTATTTTTTGGAGTTTCGAAAATCTTCCACCAACAGCTTCTGGGCAAATAGAAATTATTTTACAAATGCCTAGTGCAGATTTCATCGGAGAATGGTTATCCATGAATACGATAATGGACATCGTATCAACTAATGGAATTTATAATGATAGAGTTACTCAAGGTCTTCGCTCTCAGGTCAATTGTTCCTATGACCCAAATGATAAATTAGTGAATCCAGATATTCCTGGTGATGATAATTATACCCTTTTTGGAGATACCTTGGAATATACAATCCGATTTCAGAATACAGGAACAGATACCGCATTTACGGTTCGAATTGAGGATTTTTTAGATGAACAACTTGATTGGAATACATTAAAAATTGTGGGGGCTAGCCATGATTATTCAGCAACTCTAGATCGAATTACTGGCAAGCTTTCCTTTCAATTTGATAACATTCTTCTTCCTGATAGTTCAACTAATGAAATTGAAAGCCATGGATATATTAATTATTTTATCAATCATTTTCCAGATGTGGAGGATTCCACTTTTATTACGAATACTGCCAGCATTTTCTTTGATTTCAATGCTCCTATTATCACCAATACCGTAGAAAATATTCTTGTTCCAAAATATCCAATAATCCTTCAAATTGAACAACCCAATTGTAATAATTCAGATGGAAGTATTACCCTTCTAAATGACCTGATATTTTATGATACTTATTTATGGAACAATGGTGTTTCCGGATTAGTAAACGATAGTCTAGCCAGTGGTGAATATTATCTTCTGATTACAACTACCACAAATGAAACGGTGGATACACTCATCCAGTTATTACCCAACAATGACCTTTCTATTTCTTCCACAATTCTTCCTGAGTTAGAATTCAATATGGACGGAAGTATAAGCATTCAAGTAGAAGGAGGTACGCCTCCCTATTCCTATCAATGGCAAATGGATTCTTCTCTAACAGCTCCTGTACTTCAAAATATTAGTTCTGGAGAATATCATGTATTTGTAACTGATGCCAATAACTGCACTATTGAAGCCACCTTTATTGTAGATCAAGTAACATCCATAAACATTCCTACTGAAAATATTTCTTGGTCTATACATCCAAACCCAGTTTTCCAACAACAAATACACGTATCTATTGACTCAGAAATACCTGCAAGAACTCAACTCATAATCTCTGATGCTTTAGGAAATGAAAAACTAAGGCTTGCGCCAAAACAGAAAAATACTTTTATAGATATTGACCTTAATTCTGGAATTTACTTTTTCTCTCTTCATTTAGAAAATGGAGGCTTCCTTACTAAAAAAGTAGTGGTAATTAATTAGAAACACTCGAATATCAATAATATTCAATATTTTAAGTAGTTAGAAAAAAATCATATAGTCATAAGCATAAGATTTTTTTCTAACTACATCATTTCAAAACAAACTATTCTTCTTATTACCAGACTATTACGTGTGTATTTTAGAGACGCAATATAGGTATTGCGTCTCTACTGATAGTAATGAAACATTCCTATAAGGATTCTAATTTGATTTACCTTTTGAGTTTCCTTTAGACCCTCCAGTAGACTTGGGTGGATTATTCCCTCTTCCCTTTCCTGAAGGCTTTCCTGTTGTACTTGGTGCGTTTTTTAAACCGCTCGATTTTTTTGACATAATTTTAAA
>CALGJW010000130.1 GCA_937930025.1 uncultured Saprospiraceae bacterium
CTATCATCAGTATTTCAATACAGTTTCATCAGATGAGAATCCTTTAGAGGAACGGAATGCGATTCTACAAGTAAAGACTAAAGTGAGTTACCAATTCTAAAACACCAATAAAAAAATCTTCCCATGTGTCAAAACAAGTCAATCTCTCTGAACGGTCTTGGTGACTATTGAATACGGCTAAATAGTTAGGATAGAATTCATCTAGACAAGGAATGAATCCATCGAATAGGTAGAACTTAATAAAAAGAAGAGGAGTATATCGAATAAAAATCACTATGTCTAACAGGCGAAGATGATGTCAAACGCTCTTCAGTTTGACTAGTGTTCTTTTTTCCAACACATTATTTTTTTTTGAAACGCAAATTTTCTCGAATTACACAAATCATGAAAACCGATTACTCCTAAAATTTCAACGAACTTTGTTTCCATAGCTTTTGCAATAATAAATTAAACCTGAGTATGGACGCCACTTTTTGCTTTGCTTACTTATTTTCTAAGAGACTTTTGGGCGTTAAATATAAATCAAGATTCACTTCAGCCATCTCTTCTTCATTCCGATAAATTTCAAGGATTCTTTTTTCATCCCAAGGGTACTTCACCCAATTGTTTTGCTTGATTCTTTTGTCTCCTTTGAAGTATAACTGCGTAGCTAATTCTTGATATCCTTCGACTTCCCTAATTAGATAGTGAATATGTTTTGGTCTTCCTCCGTAGGGAGCGGGCATAAAAGTCTTGAACCAATACGCCCCATTTTGATCCGTTTGAATTTTTCCTCTACATCTAAATTCGTCGGATTCCATGTCATAATTCTTTTTATGATCGCAATGCCATACCTCAATTTCCAAATTTTTCAATGGTAAATTACAATCAGCACCAAAGACTTTTCCAACCACTTTTATCGGCAATTGTTCAATCTCACTTTGATAGGTAATATCATTTCTGGACGGGGCACCTTCTCTGAAAAAAGGGCCCAACATATCAGTGCTGGTCGCGCAGTCTGTAGAAGTAATGCCATCTTTTTGGATTAAATTAAATCCGGAAGCAGACACGGCAAAAGCAGAGATACCGGCCATTTTAACAAATGCTCTTCTTTTCATCATTGAATGTAATTGAGAAGTTATTACTCCCTATTACAACCTCGGATTCTTGGATATATTGCCTTTCCTACAATTTACCCGCATTCACCTGCTTATGGGCATAATCCACCGCCCGCGCCGTCAAGGCCATATACGTCAGGGAAGGATTCTGTGTGGCAGAGGAAGTCATACAAGCTCCATCTGTTACAAAGACGTTGGACACTTCATGCAATTGGTTCCATTTGTTTAAAACAGAAGTTTTGGGATCACGGCCCATTCTAGCAGTTCCCATTTCATGAATGGCTGCACCCGGGGCAGTTGCCTCATTGTAGGAATAAATATCTTTACAACCAGCGGCTTCCAACATTTCCTCTGCACAGGTTACTCCATCTACTCTTAATGCTTTTTCATTTTCACGAAGTACAGCATCGAAGACAATAGTCGGTTGGCCATTTTTATCCAACTTATCATAATTGAGATACATCTTATTATCGTGGTACGGTAATAATTCTCCGAAGCAAGTCATGTTCACATGGTAAGCACCTGGTTCTAAGATTGACATTTTTAATGCTTCCCCAATGGCTCCCTCCGGTGCATTTCCCTTACCCCGTCTTGCGCCTCCTTGATACCCAAATCCTCGGAGATAATCTTTTCGCTTTGTACGAGCATCCAAGTTTCTAAATCTTGGAATATAAAATCCACCGTTTGGTTTTCGTCCTTTATAATAGGTGTCTTCCATTCCGGGAAGAGTGCCACCCGCGCCCATTCCATAATGGTGATCCATCATGTTGTGACCAAGTTCCCCAGAAGAATTTCCTAGACCATCAGGAAAACGTTCAGATTTGCTATTTAATAAAATGGCAGTTGATCCTACAGTAGAAGCATTACAGAAAATTATTCTTGCGAAGAATTCCATTACTTCTCCAGTCTCGGCATCTTTAATTCTAACGCCGGTTGCTTTATTTGTTTTTGCGTCGTACATGATTTCTGTTACGACAGAATTTGCACGAAGGGTAAGATTACCTGTATCAGTTGCTACTGGAATCGTTGCACTCAAACTACTAAAGTACGCCCCAAAAGGACAACCTCTAACACAGCGATCTCTCGTCTGACATTGACCTCTTGTTCCTTTATGTATATTTGGATCATAGGTTGAAAGATTGGCTGTTCTACCAGGCGTCAATAATCTATCTGGATAAATGCCTTGAATTTTTTCACGCATGTGTTGCTCTGCACAATTCAGTGGAAAGGCTGGTAAAAATTTTCCATCGGGCACTTGCTTCAATCCTTCATTTTGGCCAGAAACGCCAATAAAGGTTTCAACCTTATCATACCAAGGTGCGATGTCCGCATAACGAATCGGCCAGTCTACTGCGATACCTTCTTTTGCGTTGGCTTCAAAATCAATATCTGACCATCGGTAGCAATGTCTTCCCCACATGATGGAGCGACCGCCCACGTGATGTCCGCGAATCCAATCAAAGCGATTGTCTTCATCGTAATCATATTCCTTGTCATTAGCCACCCAATGCTTATTATCTTGGTTGACCCACCAATGCAATCTATCTTGTTTAAAATATTTGCTCGCCAATTCTTCAGCGGGCACTACTCCATTATTTCCTAATTCCCATTGGTCCAGATTGGCAGTTGGATACTCTCCATGTTTTACCATGCGCCCTCTTTCCAGCATCAAGGTTTTATATCCCTTTTCGCAAAGCTCCATGGCTGCATAACCTCCAGAGATTCCAGATCCAATCACAATGGCATCATACTGCCGCTCATTTTTTCCTGTATTAAACATCATATCGCCCAAGCTTTTCCACCTGCTTCTTCCAATGTAATACATGGTTCGTATTTTCCTGGAACAGGTAAGTAATTTAAATAATTGGTACAAATTTCTTCTGAAGACAAATAGTAACTAATCGTTTGCTGTCGCAATTGATTGTAAGTATTATCTGCCCAAAGTTGTTCTTCTTCGGGTGTCAAAACCTTGGCATCGATGTCATCTGAAGGCGCTGCCATATCTTCCACTTCAGTATAAACCCGCTCCTCCACTATTCCAGCTGCTAATCGCTCTTCTGCTCTTTGCTTAATAGCAGATTGTTGATTAGTTAAAAAAATGGTCTGCTCTTCCGCGGTCATCTCTGCAAATGATTTCCCTTCGCCGGCACTCCATAGTTTCACCATAGCCTGTAATCCTTTCACATACTTCGCTCTATTCTTAGGGCTATAAGTGACATTGACCATTTGATCAATCAACTGTGAGACTCCGACTTCATTAGCTCCAGGAATTTCTCCATCTGGCAATATCGTCTGGCAAATCGCCTGTATCATTTTATATTGATCGGCTGAAAAAAGTTTAGGTACAAAGCCTTTGACTTTAGGATCAAACTTACAACCGGAGAGTAATGAGGTTGCGACAGGTAGTGCGATGGTGCCTCCGGTTAGTAATGCGGTGTAGCGTAGGACTGCTCTTCTATCCATGATTGTGGTTTAGGTAGGTAATTTAGGGAAAAATTGTGGGAATTTGTTCTAGGTTCTAGGTTCTAGGGACGAATTTATTTTGAGGGTGCTGGGTTCTAGGCTCTAGGGACGAATGGATTTTGAGTTGAATTTATTATGAGTCGAAAATGTGAGGGCGCTGGGTTCTAGGGTTCTAGGTTCTGGGGACGAATTTATTTTGAGGGTGCTGGGTTCTAGGCTCTAGGGACGAATGGATTTTGAGTCGAATTTATTTTGAGGGTTCTAGGCTCTAGGGACGAATCGATTTTGAGTCGAATGAATTTTGAGTCGAAAAGGTTTAGAAGTTTAGAAGTTTAGAAGTTAAAAGGTTTGAGCTTTTTTAGGGAAAGGTTAAAAGGTTTAGAAAATTCAACCAAATGCAAAATGAACAACATAATTTCCAAATTGTAACCATTATGTTTGAGGAATGAAATTGGAATATCGCATCCTTGTCATTGTTTTTTTACTTTGTATTAGTAAAGTTTCTTACGGCCAATTTATTTCGGAAAGCAAAGTATGGAAAACGGCTTATTCTGAATACGAAAATTACGATGTCGCCCGTACAATTACAAAATCATATTTCTTTGAAGGAGACACAATAATTGCAGGGACGGCTTATTCCAAATTGAATTACTACACAGATTCTATAAGAACATCAGATTCAGAGATATTCTTCGAAACAGGAATAAGGGCGGAGGGTTCTAAAATTTATAATTCTCCATCGCCATTAAATAATTTAAATGGGACTTTGCTGTATGATTTTGAAATGCAAGTTGGAGATACATTATTCAGCGGTCAAAATGATGTAGACATACCAATTTACACAGTTGTAAATGTTATAGATTCAATGCTTGTGCAAGGTGAGTTCAAGAAATTGTATTTGATTAATTCAGGAGAAGTATATTTAGGAGATACCACCGAATATCATTACAGGTCAGTTTTAGAAGATTATGGAGATCTGGATAACGCTCCATTTTTTCCACATTGTCTGCAAATAATAAATGATGAATGCCTTCATGAAATACTTTGCATTAGCAATACGGGGGAAGTAATATATGAGAATCCCAAATTCGATTATTGTTTTATTGACTTTAATGTTTCCGTGCTCGAACATGATAATCAAATTAAAATTTTTCCAAATCCTGTTCAGTCTAAATTGAATTTGGAAAGTTCCCATCACTTTGATTCTAATACAATTGTTACAATCAATGATCTATTTGGTCGTCAATTAATTCATACTAAATTCCATGGAAATCACAATTCAATTAGCGTCGAAGGTTTGTCAAAAGGTATATACTTTTTAGGAATAGAAATTGACGGCAGGATTGAATCCTATAAATTTGAGAAGCTGTAATACTGAACATGAATTTTTAATTATGCTGCCGCATTGGCTCTTCAATATTTCTCAATGATTCCATGTCCCAATCAAGAATCCAGATAAGCTCACTCTCAGCAAAAGCTTTGTCCAAAATTCAGATTATCTCAAAACATAATAGCCAAAATATTTGTTTAATTACAAACAACCTTTCTCCGATGAAAAACCTACCGCCCGGACAAAAAGAATTAGACATCTTCCCCCGCTTCGGCCTTCCTCTATATGCCAAACGCTTTCCAACAGTTGTAGACAAAATAATACTTTCCATAGGCGGTGATTTGGATGAGTTTGTGCTTTCCGAAGAATTGAACTCCGTTCCCAAAACAAATCAGGTTTCGGATTTCCATTGTGTCACCACCTGGAGTAAATTGAATTTAAAGTGGAGTGGATACCGATTTATCGATTTTTACAATTCATTTATACTACCCAAAGTATCAGGCGAATTAACTTTTGTGGTATTGAAAGGACAGGATGGGTATAAGACTAGTTTGCCTTTGTCGGATTTGTTACGGGAGAATGTTTTGCTGGCGGATCAATTGGATGGTAAGCCACTGAACATAGAACATGGCGCACCTATAAGGATTGTGACTCCGGATCACTATGGGTATAAGAATGTAAAGCATATTAATCGCATAGAATTTTATAAAGAAGAGCAGAAAATAAAACAAGGCTATCTAAACTTTATGGATCATCCGCGAGCACGGGTAGCTCAGGAGGAGCGGGCGAAAAAGGGACCTCAGACTTTTTTTCGTTGGTTATATAAATTTGGGATTCAGGGTACGATTCGGGATTTTGAGAAAGCTACGGAGGAGTATCGGGCGAAGTTAGAAAAGTAAAATTTGAGTTTTTGATAGACTTAACTCAAATCATGACGGCAGATGATCGAATAATTGAAATTTAATATTCTAATTAAATATGAATGCAACAAATTATTAGCGAGAGATAATTCAAAATACCACCTACCTCTTAACTTTTCCAAGAATTCAAGTCATTGCCAAAACAACTCAGATTTGGGATGGTCTTTCGGACTAAAATCTTTGTTAAACCATACTCACCTCTGATGGGAAGACCCCGTGTTCTTTCTTAAAGGCATTGGCAAATTTAGTCATGTTTTTATACCCAAACATGAGCGCAAGTTTTTGAATCTTAAGTCCTTCATTTTTTTCTAGGACAACTTTGGCTTGTTTCATTTGTGTGCTTCGGAAATATTGAAAAACGGAAGTACCATAAACCATTTTGAAATTACTTTTAAGTTTTGTCGGAGAAAGGCCAACTTGGTTGGCAAGATTATCTATTCCTACAAATTCTTGATGCAGACCATCCATTAATATTTTTTCTGCTTTTGCTAACGCCACTCTGTCGGGATGATTGAATTCATACATTTTAGCATTTATATTTTCCTCGTTAAATTTATCTATAAACGTACAAAGGAAGTCGAGTGCTAAATTCTTCCAATCATCAATGTGGTCCAATCTATTCGATTTTTTTTCAAATAGCTCTTTTGATCTCGTCTTTAGTTTTTCAGTGATAGAAGATTCTTCTGATATTATTAGGATTTTAGCTTTAGACTTAAAAAAGTGAACTAGTTCAGATTTCTTGTAGAACAGCTGATTTTTAAGTACATTATTTAGCCATTTTTCATTAAAATGTAGCACCAATGATGTCGTTTTGCAGCCTTTGAATTTGCAGTAGCTTGTGGTGTCAAAAGGCTTCTGTAATACCCAACAACTGTTGGAATAAGGAACTCCATTTAATAAGACGTTCTTGTGGCTACTCTTGTTGCTATTTAAATCTAAATATACTTTGTAAAAATCATTTGAAACCTCATCTTCTTTTGAAATTATAAAGTTAATATTCTTCTTGTAATAGGTTTTAGAGTGAAAAATCCACAATCCGTCCTCAATCTTTTGATAGGGAACTTCGGCATCAACAAATCGATTATTAGTCCCAAATACTTCCCTTTGAATGTCATTGTAAACATAGGGCATTCGGGCCAAGCTCTTTATAATTAGTTCAGGAGAATTCGATACTAGAGGTATTTGATAGAATCCATCTTTGTTCTTAAATGCAAGGTTCCTTATCGAAGAAAACCACTTAGTTAAATCAGCTGAAATTTTCATATTCAATGTGTGAATTCAAAAATAGTCGAAAAAAAGGAAAATAGTCTTAATCGCTCAGCCCATTAGGACATGGATGAGTTAGAAATTGGGATTATAGAATCACTTCCCACATTTTGTAGAAGTAGAATACCCAAAAATAACGCAAAGTAGAATCAAATGTATTTTGACGAGTAAATATTAAAGGACTTGTCAAAAGCAATAGAAACCTTTGTAATTAGATAAAATGCTTCAAAAAACCACTACAACATCTGCAAGGCTAGTTACTAGCCTTGCCTATTGTATAGAATCGTTTAGAGTTAAACTTGGAAGAAAAGAATTTGTCGATCCGCTTCAAAATGTATATTTGAAATATGTTGAATTGGTTAGGCACAAAGAATTTAATCCGCAGGAAACTTTCCCAAATCACCAAATATTCCTCGAGTTTAGAAAAGTATCTGATGGCAAGTTAACTCTCATACAAGAGCAATACTTAATGGAATTGTTAAATTATAAATTGGCCAAATGGTTCGTTCCACATGTTTTGAATGTAAGTGACCATTTCTCCGTCAAATTAATGAATAAATTAATAGACACCGCTCTAAAAATAAAAGATCCTCATAGTAATTTTCATTTCATGAGTCCAGCAATTAGAGTGTTTGATCTAAGAGTGAATCTTGAATTACACAGCAGATTCACCAGTGCTAATTTGGAAACTAAAAAAAGAATTTTAAGTATATTTCCACGGATCAAGTCGAGAAGAAAAACAAGAATTAACAAAGCAGGGGAAGTTGAAAATTATGGCATTAAATTTTCTTGGTCAGGAACTAAATTCGAAAATATCGGAAGAATGAACGCAGTAGACTTTATCCAATACTGTCAATCTGAAAAACTGATTTACGATGCAAGACTGAAATTGTTACTTGATGAATATTTCAAAAGTACACGAATAGAAATGAAATATGCAGTATCATGGTACCTGCCCAATGAAATTAAAGCCTTTCCTCCGACCTTAAGGATACAGGCCAATGATTTTTTGAATATGTTGAAATAATGAGCAATAGAATACATCCCTCCCACCCCTACTGCGTAATCCCAAACCCCCAAGTTATACTAGTAATCTTCCACTCTCCTCCAGCCTTATGAAGAATCATCAACTTGTATTCGGGCAACTCTGTATTAAATTGATCTAAACGAAGTCTAGCCAGCGCGAGTTTATCGTAGATTTCAATACTCAACAACTCTTCTTTATAATTTTGATCGGAGTCATCAGAATCTAACTTAAAAATACTTTCTGCATATTCTCCATTTCTGTCTACATACCGGTAGGCACCCTTCTCATGCATGGATAGTTTTTTATGCTTGATACTTCCAGTGTGGTCACCGATATAAAAATTTTCAATAGTCTTAAGGATCGCTTGACGGTCGGATAAATCTATCTCCTGTGCGGATTCGTTGGTAGTCTCCACTACTTTTTGCGCAGCTAAAGAAAAAGAAAAAGAAAAAAGGATAAAAAGACACAATAAAGATTGGAGGGAATTTTTCATAACTATGGTTTTATTTATGTTAGTGCTTTTGTCACGGAGATTTTGTGAAAGTAACGGACTATTTGCTTCAAAAAGTATTTATCAAATTCTTTAACATTTGGCAGCTCATTAGATTTATTTTGTAAGTTCCGAATGAGCAAAAAATAAATTTTAATTTTTAAGATCGAATAATTCCTCAATAAGAAAAACCCTGGCGTTATCGTCAGGGTTTTTCTATTTACTGCAGGTCAATTAGAAAACCTACTATCCTAAGGGCAATCCTATCATGCTAATCAATTTCTTGCTGCTGCCTCCGGCATCATCTCTGGCACAAAACTCATCTCCGGAAGGTAAGCTCCTGTTACAATTCGTCGACTCTTCATGAGTTGCTTAGTGCGCTCCCACAAATCATTGCCAGACTGCACCATGATCTCTTCTGCCTTGTCGGACCGTTCATTCATTTGTACAGCATCTTTGGCGCAGCTTAATACCACCAGCGTTTCTTCGTTTTGACCAATCACTCCAGTAAAGACACTAAAATTCGATACTAGGTTATTACTCTTATGGAATTCTTTCCACTCCATAGCCAATTTTTCCACTTGCTTGCCTGTCCCTGGTTTGAATTCCATAATTTCCCACTGTCGATAGAGTTCTTCATTGGGATTAGCACTTGCATGGGCATATCCCAAATTTCCTTTCCTTTCATAGACTTCAACACGCGATGAATTCGTCAACTTATCCAGCTTGGCAAAATGGGCCCTAAACTTCGCCTCTCCCATTTTCTCAATAGTCGATGCCCAAAAAGGATTGTCCAATTCAGCCATGTTATCAATATACACAGCATAGGCATAGTTATAATCGTTCATGAAATTTCCAAACCATTGGACGTCATTGACACCTGCTGCTTTCATATCAGCGATAATGCTTTTCACAACATTACGATAAGCAGTGGAATTTCCTGGATCAACGGAAGTGAAGTTGACGGTCATCAGTTGGTCTTCTTCTGATTGCGCGAATAGCGCGAG
>CALGJW010000131.1 GCA_937930025.1 uncultured Saprospiraceae bacterium
GTGGAGGCTATTGACTGCTAGCTATTGTTGCCGAAAGTTCTCATCTAACTCTTCTAAAAAGGAAAAAATATCATTGAATGAACCTCCTCACACCAGTAGACACCTAGATAATAAAATTAAGCAGCATTTTGTACTGCTAAAAAATCTGCCATTTCTCTAGGAGACTTTCCTCCTAAGGAAGTATGAATTCTTTTTGTATGGTACCATCCATCCACCTAAAACCCAAAAATAGAAAAAACCCACCCAAAAACATAATAATTACAATAATATAACAACAATATATACCACAAGTACGCCCCTAAACCTAACAAAACGCTAACAAACACCCCATTACGAAAAGAAAACCCCGCCAATACCTTGTCTCCACAAAATTCCTACGAGCCTCCTACTCCTCCGAAATAAATCCTCGTGCATAAAGCAACTGAAAATAAGCCTCCCCACAGCCCATATCATCAAAGATCGAAGCGGATAGAGAAAGGATAGCATTTTGCCAGAGGATATCTAGACTGTTATCAATTCGAACTTTAATAGGATTAACAATTTTGTTGGGTTCTTCTTTGGTTCTTTGCATTGAAAATAATTCGCGTGTAAAGGATTCGACGAGTGCTTCGCAGGTTCGGCTGTTCTGGCGGGCAACGAGTAGATTATCGAGTTGATTGAAGAAGCAGGGGAATTTTTTTCTGGTGATTTTTTCATTGCTAGGCCTTATTAACTGACCGAGATACCAGTTTAAACTTTTGCAATGACTGTGCTGTAAAAAATCCTCCTTTAGCCCGATCCGTTTTAAGTAAGTAGTGAAATCGCCGGCTACTGCTTTCGAATTGATGAGGGCTTGAAAATAAAGTACTTCGTTTAATAATTCCTTTTGATAGCCGGTATAATTCGTCATGTCATAGTCCTTTTGATGGGCTAGATAATCTTCGATTCCTTTTGTCCAAATGTGTAAGATTTGCTTGAAAAATCCGGGAGAATAGCCGCTGCGTTTCCAGACGTTTAATGCAGGCTTGGTATTGACCAATCCATTCGTATAAAAGTTAAGGATTTCATCCAGTTCTGCTGCTAACTCAAGCGCATAGTCCTCCGAAATACGGTCTAGCGTTTCGAGTTTTGAGCGATAGGCTATGGCTTTTTCAAGATCATTATTTAGCACGTGATAGTTGAAGATTAATTTTGTCAACAAGCCATCGGAGTCTTTTTGGTATAGCGCTTCTAAGGGCTGAATGTCTTGTTTTCCCGTTTCAAAGTAAACCAAAATCGTGCTCAGGTAATCTAATGCGGCTAGAATTTCTTTGGCATTCAGGGCTAAGGAGTTCGTTTCAATTATTTTAAATAATGCCTCTAACTGCGCGCGGGCATATTTGATTTCATTCAACTCGATTCCGTAGGCAACGGCTTCAAAAAGATACGAGACTTTATTCCACAAGAATAGTTCTTTTTCGATGGCTCGGTTCAGGGATGCAAAAGCCTCGGTTGGTTGATCGTACCTTAGTTTGTCAAAATTCAAATATTCGACAATGGAGTGTTGCCCAAATTTGGTGCGCATCATTTGTAATACGGCTTCTCCATCTAAATCAAAGTAATTCCGAAACCATAAATAGTCAATGTGCAATTGCAGGTCAGGATGCTCCGTTGCCAATTGCAGAAAAACGCTATCCACGGCTTCGATTAGATGTCGCTCGCTACGCTTGCTCAACTCGCCCGCGGCTTGCTCCAATTGCCCTAACTGAAGACTATATTTATTGATATTAATATTCAGCGTAGGTGTTTCTAATTTAAACTGTTGCTGATCGCCAAAAATAGCTTCCAGTTCCCGCGCACTGTATTGATCGGGGTTCAAGCCTAGCTCAATCAACTGGAATGCTTTTTTTTGTTTTGGCGTTAGGTAGAAATCGGGGGTCACCTCCGCATCTTCATTGATCAAAGCATCCATGATCGCAGATTCAAAAGCCGGAAAATTGCGCTTGTTATTGTTGGTGGAATCGGCCAAGGCTAATGAAAAAATGGAATTTTCAGCTTTTTCCTGGATAATCATATTAAAATCATGATGCTGAATAAATTTCTGAACGGAGTAAACATTCCCAATTTTACTATTCAAATCGTAGACTAATAATTGGGTCAATTTCGATAGAGTTCTTTTCGTACGCAAGTATTCAAAGACTTCCTCGGAATTGAAATCCCCCTTACCGTCGTAATGCTCTTTCAAGGTATTTCTGAAGACAAGCGCAATAAAATCGGGTAAGGCAACGGTTGTTTCCTCCCAAATGGAAAAATTCGCCGAGATGGAAGATTTTCTTAATGCATAGCCAAATTCAATTGGTTGAAAAGCATATTTTCTAATTTGACTGGAATCAATATAAAAGCTCAAATCCTCAACCGGAAATATGTTTTGCGACTGCTCGCGGTAGGCATTGGATTGAAAAACATTCAATTTCGTGATGGAAAATCCACATTTAAAGACACTATCAATTTGCACTAATCCTTGCCGAAGTTTTTCGATGCTCGTATTCTGATCCTTTACCGTAGTCGTTAACAACAATAGCTTAATCGCATTTGGATTTTGCGC
>CALGJW010000132.1 GCA_937930025.1 uncultured Saprospiraceae bacterium
GCTAGGTAGCTAATTGCCGTAACCCAAAAACATGGAGTTAATAAGAACAGTTATTGCGGATGATCATCACTTGTTTATCACTGGTCTCAGATCGATTTTAAAAGATTCTGAAGAGTATGAGTTTGATGTCGTAGCTCTTGCCCATGATGGCGATGAGCTAATGGATAAGTTGAAGTTATACGCACCAGAATTCTTAATCCTGGATTTGAATATGCCTGGCCGAGATGGTCTAGATGTACTTAAAGAAATAAGGAAATACAATAGAGAACTGAAGATTCTTACCTTGACAATGTACGATGAACCCAAAATTGTAAAGGCAGCTTTCAAGTCAGGTTCTGACGGGTATATCTTGAAGATTGAAGGGAAAGAAGGGATGTTAAAGGGAGTTCATGAAGTTTTATCTGGAAAAACCCATATGGGACAAGGAGTAAAATTGAATGAAGAATTGATCGCAATCAATGGGGATGTTTTAGCTAAAACAATTTCACCATACGAAGATCGATTCATCCAAAAATATAATCTTACCAAAAGAGAGATTGAAATCCTTCGGTTAATTACTCAGGCTTTGAGTAACAAGGAAATCGCTAAAGAATTATATATCTCTGACCAAACGGTCAGTGTCCACCGTAAAAATATTATGAGAAAGCTTGGTGTCAGCAATACTGCTGGCTTGATAAAGCTTGCATACGATAATAGCTTAGTTTAGGGAATAAATTAGGCGAATTTCTAAAGGGCTGTAAGTAATTGTTTGACAAACAAGTACTTACAGCCCTTTTTCTATTAAATAAAAGTCTAATATATACATTCAAATTCTTCAAAATTTACCTCCTTTAGGGTAGGAATATGAAGAACTAACCGACTATCTTTGCTATATAAATGAGGCTTGAACAACCTCTTAACAAAACTTACGGAAAACATCCCATGAACTGAAATATCTCTCTCCCTGGCAGAATCATGCCATCTGATTGCACTCGAGAATTTCAGACTGTTAACCGTTATTAGAAAATTGATAAGAATCTCTACAAATTGGGACCTTTTGGACCTATTTGTACGTATATAGATTTTTAGCTACGGCTTTTTACTGATACTAAAAGATCGTAGGACATCCCATGAACTAGGACTGAGCTTGCCAAAGCCCAGTAGCCTCGTATAAGGTATTACCTTATCTATGCTGTACCTAGCATTGGATTTCCATGATTGCAAAAATAATTCGTTAACCAAGCGACCCTAAACCAATTGTTATTACATGCAGAAAACTGTACTGTTATATTTTGCTTTGCTATTATGGTTTGTTGTGCCTTCACAGGCACAACTTACCCTTTCTCTTCCTCAATTGGAAGCAGAAATAGGCGAAGAAATAACCGTAGACTTAACTATGGAAAATGCAGATTCTGTAGTAGTAACTCAGTTTTCTTTTAGATGGGATACTGACGTGTTAGAATTTGTAGATACAGCCAATATTATTTTCCATGATTGGCAACCAGATTTAGAATCCAATCTCATGCAAGTGGATTCAGGGTATTTTGTAATTGCCTGGTCAGATTTCACTTTTGCAGGATTGACCTTAACTGAACCTACAGCCTTTATGCAATTAACCTTTAAGGTTGTTGGTGAAAAAGGAGATTCCTCGGCATTAGAGTTTTCAGATAATCCAATTCCAGTTATTGCAGGAACTGTTGCTGGTGAAATCCCTACAATAATAAACGGATGGGTGAAAATACCGGGAGGTACTTCAACCACAGATACGAAAGAATTCGGTTGGGAAATAGAAGACATTACTCCTAATCCTTTTCAAACAACAGCAATAATAGATTTTAATATCCCTAGAACTGAAGAAGTCGTTTGGTCGATTTTCGATGTTTCTGGGAGAACAATATTTGAAGAAACTAAGCGATACAATGCTGGACAAAATCAATTTTTTCTAGAACAGCAAATTCTGCCAGCTAATGGCACCTATTTTGTCCAATTGCGTACCGCTGATTTTATAACGACTCAAAAAGTGGACTTAATAAAATAAGAAAAAGTATTAAGTAAACAAAACGAGTATTAACTAACATCCCACAATTTCCAAGAACCATGGGTAAAAGAATTAGTTATCTCCTTGCAATATTAGGAGCCTTTTCATGCTACTTGCCGCAGGCATTTTCGCAAAATGTATCTATCGATCTTTTTGCCTCATCCAACGTTGTTAATCAAGGTGACACGCTTGACGTTTATGTCAGTGCCGTAGATTTCCCATTGGCATTTGGTTTACAAGGAACCATAAATTGGAATCAGAACTTGTTAGAATTTATAGATGTGCCAGTCGCAGATATAACGCTACCTGGGTTGACTCCTCCTAATTGTGGTGCTGGAATTTGTTCCTTTAATGATCAATTTGTGGCTGACGGTGAATTATTACTGGCTTGGTTCGACTTCGGTGGCCAAACCATAACTGCACCAGACACAGTGCTTTTTAAAATGAGATTTTTAGCCCTAGCGGCTGGAATGGATTCTATTTTCTTTGACAGTAGTCGAATTCCTTTTCTAGTAAATGAAGATGGTGCGACGGAATATGAACCGACGTCTTTCGTCACTAATATGCCAGTGACTATTTCTAGCATGCCACCAAACCCAAATGATCCATGTGCTGTTTTCACGGACTTTGGTATTTATGCTGCAAATGATTCAGTGGCGACAGGAGATCAATTTTGTTTACCAATAAGTGTATGTTCCTTCGATAGTATCATAAACTTCGGATTCACCATGCAATTCAATCCTGCACAGTTGCAATTTGATTCCATTTCAAATATTACCCTTTCAAATCTGACTAATAGTAACTTTGGAACAACGAATGCGGGAAATGGATTTGTTAATATTGGTTGGATTGATTCTACCGGAGTTACTGGTATAACTTTATCAGATGAGACTCCAATTTTTGACATTTGCTTTACAGCGCTTGGAGCTGGAGGAACCTTTGATACCTTATTGATTAATAGTTCGCAAACAACTTTTGAAGCGGCTGATGTTAATCAAACACCTTTGGTTGTTGGTTCAACTTCGGGAATTATTACGATCGAAGGAACCACACAGGCAGCAACTTCGGTATTTGCAACTGACGAAACATGTTTAGTCGGTGGAGATACTTGTGTAGACGTTATGGTTAGAAACTTTACTGACATGCTTTCTCTTTCCTATACGATGGAATGGGATGAAACAGTCATAGGTTTTGATACAATTTTGGATCCTAACAACTTTTTTAATGGCATGATCTCGAGTTCAATCAATTCTTCCCCTTCTTTAACAGATACGGGAGCATTGACGGTACAATGGGTTTCACCAGGCTTAGGAACTACTCCAGTATCATTGATGGATAGTACTGTAATTTATCAAGTTTGCTTTACTGGTGATGGAAGTACCGGCCAAAGCAGCACAGTAGAATTTACCAGTAGCTTGGTCCCGGAATTAGCAGTTCAAAGTGACGGAGGAACTGGCCAAAATAATATTCCCTTAATCACTACCGCTGGTTCAGTAACCTTATTCGATAATACACCTCCGGGAGGTTTTGTTTTTAATTTATCAGATACTACTGGGTGCACAGGCGATACAATTACGCTTAATTATATCGCAGAGGGATTTGTAGATATCACTACTATTTCTTTTGCAATAAAATGGGATACCGCCGCCTTAGATTGGGTCGGACTTCATGATAATATTTTACCTCAAACTTTCTTTGCCAATACAACACCGCAATTTACAGATAATGGTGTTATGACAGCCATTTGGTTCGATGGTCTCAATCCACTTAATATTCAGGATAGTACAAGAATTATGCAATTTGATTTTGCCATAAAAGGACCTGACGGTTCTACTACAGAAGTTTTTTGGGATTCCTTTGATGCCTTGACTTTAAGAGTTGGAGATAGTGGAGGCCCTATACCGTTTACAACTAACAGCGGATTTGTTTCTGTTAATTGTGGAACAACACCTACCCTAAGTACGATAATTACTGACTTAGAATGTTATGGAGATGATTCTGGAGAGATTGACGTTACAGTAGTAAATGGAACGCCAACGCCAACCTTCAGTTGGACCGGTCCTAACGGATTTATGGCAAGTACAGAAGATATTACTGGCTTAGAGGCAGGAACTTATGATCTAACTTTTACGGATGGGTCAGGTACAATGATTATAGATGCCTTTGTTGTAGCACAACCAGATTCTTTAATGCTTAGTTTTACTTCCACTGATGCTGCATGTAGCGCTTCTGATGGAACAATTGATCTTACGGTAAGTGGTGGAACTGGTTCTACCTACGATTTCAATTGGGATGGTGGAACTACAACTTCAGAAGATCAAACAGCCGTAGCTGCAGGAACATACTGTGTGACTGTAACTGACGATAATGATTGTGAGGCAATGGCTTGTATCACCGTTGGTGAAGCTGACGCTCATACACTTTCAGCTACAATTCTCGAGGCTAGTTGCAATGGAGGAACAGATGGTTCAATTGATCTAACCGTTACCGGAGGAGTAGGAACGCTTGTATATACCTGGGACAACAGTTTGCCTTCTCAAGAAGATCAAACAGGATTGTCATTTGGAACCTATTGCGTTACTGTAGAGGATGCAAATGGCTGTTCTGCAGATATGTGTTTTGACATAAATGAATTAAATGCCCCAACACTTAGCGTAGATCTAACCAATGAATCCTGTGCTGTTGGTTCAGATGGAGAAATAGATTTAACCGTAACCGGAGGCTCTGGAACAAATATGTTTATGTGGGATAATGGACTTCCTGCACAAGAAGATCAAACAGGATTGTCCGGCGGAACTTATTGCGTAACTGTTACCGATTCTGGTAATTGCTCAATAAATGCTTGTTATACAATCATTCAAGATAATGCTCCAACGCTTTCAGATGATCTAACTGATGTATCCTGTTTTGGAGAAGATGATGGAGAAATAGATTTAACGGTTACTGGAGGAACAGGCACAATGGATTTCGACTGGGATAGCGGATTGCCAAGTCAAGAAGACCAGACTGATCTTGCACCGGGAACATACAACGTCACAGTAACCGATGGTGCAAATTGTGAAGTCCAAGGAAGTTTCACAATCAATGAGCCTGCAGAATTAGTTGTTACAGAATCACATCTAGATGTGGAATGTAATGGAGATTCAAATGGTTCTATAAACTTATCTGTTGTCGGTGGAACAGGAACGATAGATTTTGAATGGGACAACGGCTTAGGAGCAACTCAAAATCAAAGCGGTTTAGCTGCTGGCACTTATTCTGTTACTGTTACTGATGATAATGATTGTGAGGTGATCCTCAGTATAGATATTGATGAACCAGCTGTTTTAGCCGTTTCTGGAAACGTCACGAACGACTCAGGTTTCACAGATGGTGAAATTGATATTACGGTTACTGGTGGAACGACAGCTTATGATTTTGAATGGGAAGGCCCTAACAGTTATGCATCTTCAAATGGAGATATTACTGGACTTGAAGAAGGTACCTATGACTTGACTGTAACCGATGATAATGATTGTGAAATTATTACTTCATTTAATGTTGGCGGACCAACTCCGCTTACTATTACTGACGATATTATAACTGATGCAGGTTGCTCAGGTTCTGCAGATGGTGGAGTTAATATTACAGTAACTGGAGGAGCAGGTACGATATCTTACCTATGGAATGACAACGGAAATTCAACTTCTCAAGATTTAACCAATGTTGCTTCTGGTTCTTATTCTGTAACAGTAAGCGATCAAGCGGGTAATCAAGTTTTTGGAGGGCCTTATACAGTTGGACAAGCTACGACAATAACTTATACAGAAATCCATACGAATACCACTTGTAGTGATAGAAATGATGGAACCATTACTTTGACTATTCTAGGTGGTTCTGGAAATTATGACGTTGATTGGAACGGTGGACTAGTTGGCGCAATGTTGACAGGTTTGGCACCAGGGGTTTATACTCCTACAATTACGGACACGGATGGTTGTGAAGAAATAGGAGCAGCTATTAATATTAATAATGCAGATCCTCTTGATCTACAAGTTGTGCAAGTAACCGATGTTATTTGTTACGGGGAGGCAACAGGATCAATTACTGTAATAACTAGTGGAGGAGCACCTAACGCAAATTTTGCCGTTACTTGGAGTCCATTTAATACAGGCATAACTTTAAACAATTTAACAGCCAATGATTACACTCCAACAGTAACAGATGTTACCAACGGTTGTGTATTTACGGCTCCAGCAATTACTGTTGATCAACCCAATAGCCCGATTCGCGCTAATGAAGTGATAACTGATGTAAGTTGTAATGGTGATACCGATGGTGCTGTTCGTATTTCAGCTACTGGTGGAAATGGTCAACCTTATGCTATTACATGGGATCCTCCATTAAATGCACCTAACGACGATGACCTGCTGAATGTAGGCCCCGGAGATTACAATTTGACAATTGCAGATAACCTAGGTTGTGCCGTATCTTTTGGACCTTTCACAGTAGGGGAGCCAGCGCCAATCACTGTACAAGCTTTCATAGATGCTGCGTCCACAAACAATGACGATGGTAAAATAACATTGGTTGTTTCAGGTGGTACTGCTCCCTATGATTTTGATTGGGTAGGACCAAATGGTGCTGAACCAAATGATAATGTAATTTCAAATCTTCAGTCAGGAGAATACGATGTGACTATCACTGATGATAAAAATTGTGAATTCACTGGAACTTACATAGTAGAAGGTGAAATTGGAGCAAGCTTTTTTGTTAATGATGTCTCTTGTTTTGGATTGACAGATGGATCAATCATATTGAATAATATTTCTGGAGGAGTTAGTCCTTACACCTTCGAATGGAGTGGTGCTAATTTAACTTCACCAATATTTACGCAAGACTTAATTGACGTTCCACCGGGAACTTATTTTGTCATGATTACAGACAATAATGGTTTAATAAGAATTCAAAATTATACGGTGGACGAACCTGCCGCAATTACGGTTAGTGTTACCAATGTTATTCATGAAACT
>CALGJW010000133.1 GCA_937930025.1 uncultured Saprospiraceae bacterium
CTGGGAAGGAGGGAGAATGAAGCAATGAAAAGAAATGTGAGCAATCTCCTCTGAAAACCAAACAAGTGGTTTCTATTCTGGTCAAAGAAAATGGAGAGTGTATTCATTGCCCCTAAAGTGTAAGAAATTTTAGGAATAACGAAATTTAAAGGCCGTTTCTTTCAACAGAGGTGATATCATGATTTTCTATGGACTGTTTTTCCAAGGCGAAGGCTGGAGAATCTTGAGCTTGTTGATTGGTCTTTGATTCAGAAATCTGAATAATTATTCCGAAAAGAATGGCCAGTGTAAAACCGACGAGTGCAAATCCTATCTTTTTCATTTTATACAATTTTTGTGAACATTTAGTTGGATGAAAAAAGATCCCTCCCTATCCACTTTTGGCAGGGAGGGAACCGAAATACCAATTCTCGGGCTATCCAATTTTCGTATATATTTTTACTTCTGTATCAGCATTTGATCGCAGCTGCTTGAAGCGTTTTCTTTTTAATTTTGGAAAAAAGTGGAGATCTACTATTTGTCCATTTTTTTCCAGGCTGGTGATCCGACCCTTTTTGTCTAGTTGTACTACAAGTCGCGTGCTAACTCTTTGCTCTTTAAGGCAAGTTTTTTGAAGGGCAATCCAAAGGTCTTCGTACTTAAATAAGTTTCTTTCTACAACATTGTTTTTCTTTAAGTTGACCAATCGCATACTTGATGCCCAAGGGCTGCAAAAATTGCCATGACCCACTTTTTCAATGTTTTCATAAAGGCTACATAGCAAGGCAAAGTCTTCCGATTGACTGGCTGCTTTGAATTGTAATAAGCTGCCTAATGCTAAAAGAATGATTAACTTTTTCATATCTGGTTTCTTTTGTTGATGTAAAGATGCAGCCTCAAAACCCTTGAATCATCGGTGATCTAGAATTCGTAGCTATCGCCTTAGAATTCGTAGGACTATTTTTCGAAACCCTTTGAAATAGACTGATTTAATGGAAAAATGGACGATTTAGTGGCTAGAATGTCCTAAAAATGATGTTACAGCCCTAGTATCAATATTATCTACTTATAAGAGATTGGCGTACTTTTGCGATAACAATTGCTGCCCTATGAAATACTTGTACTTTGTATTAATCGCTATCAGCTGCATAGCCTGTCAGACAGAACCTTCTAAAGTTATAGAAGCTCCTGACAACCAAAATTTCGACAACATGCTGGAGGAATATTATAAGCAGCGCTTGGCGCTTTATCCCCTTGAGGCTACAACAGCGGGATTATCAGAGTACAATGATATTTTGCCTAATAATATTAGCACAGCCTATCGCCAGAAGTTGAATTCCTTTTATCAGACTTATTTAGGTAAGGTGAAAAAAATGGATCGTTCTACCCTGAGCGATAAGCAACAACTTTCTTATGATGTATTACAATGGGAATGTGAAATCAATTCTGCAAGTTTATCCTTTGATAGTCACCTTCGGCCAATAAACCAAATGTGGTCTCAAAACTTGGTGATCGGACAAATGGCTTCCGGAGCTGGATCGCAACCCTTTGTTACCGCAAATGATTATCGCAATTGGTTGGATCGATTGAAAGGGTATGAACGTTGGTGCCTAACAGCTATCGAGAATATGAGAGCAGGAATGAAAACAGGCAATGTACTCCCAAGTTCATTGGTTAAAAAAGTAATCCCACAGATGGAGGGCATGAGCAAAGGTTCGGTGGAGAGTCACCTTTTTTACAAACCAGTATTGGAGATGTCTAGTGATATTGCGGATTCAGATAGAAGCCAAATCGAACAATCCTATCAAGCCATGGTGGGAGAGACGATCATCCCTTTGTATCAACAACTAACTAAATTTTTAAAGGAGGAATACTTACCGGCTGCTCGAAGCTCTTCTGGAATCGATGCGGTACCAGGCGGAAAAGAATATTATGCGCATCAAATTAAGAAGTACACCACTACTAATATGAATGCCGATCAGATATTCGAATTGGGCAAAAAAGAAGTGGCTCGCTTATTAAGCGAAATGGAAAAGGTAAAAAAGGAGGTGAATTTTTCTGGAGACATAAAGGCCTTTTTTGATCATGTTCGAAACAGAAAAGAATTAATGCCTTTTACGAAACCGGAAGAGGTGATTGCCAACTTTAATGCGATTCATGAAAAGATGAAACCAAACTTGGAACGTCTTTTCGATATGGTTCCAAAAACAAAATTCGAGGTAAGAAGAACGGAGGCTTTCCGAGAGGCATCTGCAAGTGCAGAATATCATCAAGGAACGCTAGATGGAACCAGACCTGGAGTCTTCTATGTTCCCATTCCAGATGTTACGAAATACAATATTTTTACCGACGAAGATTTATTCTTGCACGAAGCTATACCTGGGCATCATTATCAAATATCTTTGCAGCAAGAAGATCAAAGTTTGCCGGAGTTTCGAAGAACATTATGGTATTCTGCTTATGGCGAAGGCTGGGCACTTTATTGTGAATCCTTGGGGAAGGAGCTAGGATTGTATGATGACCCTTATCAATACTTTGGAATGTTAAGTGCTGAAATGCATAGAGCCATTAGATTGGTTGTTGATGCAGGAATGCATGCCAAAGGATGGACGAGAGAACAAGCCATACAATACTCGCTAGATAACGAAGCAGAACCTGAGTCTTCTATTATTTCTGAAATAGAAAGATACATGGCTAATCCAGGGCAAGCGCTTTCTTATAAAGTTGGTCAGTTGAAAATAAGAGAACTAAGGGAAAGGGCAGAAGAAAAATTGGGAGACAAATTCAGTATCAAGACCTTTCACAATATCGTTTTAGAAGTAGGCTGTGTTCCGCTTGAGTTATTGGAAAGAAGGATTGATAGTTGGATTGCCAGTCAAAGTAAATAAAATGGGAAGGCGAGTTACTTAACCGCCTGTGCTAATATTTTAATAACCTGATCATCCATAGCATCTAAAGATTCTATCACCTTGGCATCACCTGGCTGAGCATCATCTTGGTGGCCATCGGATTGCGGAGTGGCTTCTTTCATTTGCTTATAAATAAACTTTGCTAAAATTTGACGATTGAGGATACGCTCCGCATCCTGGGGTTCACTAATCTCCATAATATTTGTCCCGTACAATTTTCGCTGCATTTCTTCTGCTTGTGCTTTGGCTCCTTCCATAGCCTGTTCAAGAAATCCATATTCATGTTGCATTTGTTCTTGAGTTTTTTTCAATGCTTGCAATTCATCTCGGAGCATTTTTTGATGCCTTCTAGTAAGTAAAAAATGAATTAGATAGCCAGTAAAAAAGCCAACTAAGAAAATGGATAGGAGTGTTGTGAAAGACATGTTTATTTTTTAAGGAATATTTTCGCTGTCATTGAATAATTCAAAAGACAAGGCTATGGGTTTATTTTGATCATTTATAAGTTGGCTACTGATAAGTAATCTAGGTACAGCTATTCCTGTTTTGATCAATTCATTTGAAATATATGCTGCACGGGCAAGACCAATATTTTCATAACCACCAATTTTTATTTCACTTTCATTTGGAACATAAGCTCCGGTTATTTTTAAAACCTTTTCATTGTGCAATTTTAAATAAGTACTAATTGCTTCGATAAATTTTAAGTCTGAGCGCTTGTTAATTGGTGCGACTGATCCCATGTAATAAGCCGGAATAGCGATATCGGGAATTTCATTTACATCATTGAACGCTATGGATGTGACAGAATTTGATAGAATGATATTTTGATTGGAATTTTCATCGTTCTTAGTGTGCAAAGCATCGGCTATTTCTGCCCGGGCTAGGAACCCAAGCAAACTTAATGCAAACAATATTGCAATGCCTACTTTACCACTCGTTTTCATCATCATCAGATTTATCATAAATTTAGGAAAATTTAAACAGACAAAGTAGATGGATTGGAGGAGCAGTATCAAAGGATTTGGGGAATACTTACAGTTAGAACGCTCTCTTTCCGTCCATTCTGTGGAAGCCTACATGCGGGATGTTGGAAAGCTTTGTGAATATATGACTGAGAATCATGAAGGTATTGGACCTTTGGAAATACAATTCGAGCATATTCAACAATTCATCACCTACATCAACCTATTAGGATTGGGCCCAAGATCCCAAGGAAGAATCCTTTCGGGCGTTAAGGCTTTTTTCAAATTTTTATTGGTCGAAGATTTAATAGACCTAGATCCAGCGGAATTGGTCGAAGGGCCAAAGCTCGCCAGAAAAATACCGGATGTCCTAAGCTATGGTGAAATCCAACAAATTCTGGATGCTATAGATTTGTCCGAACCTCAAGGAACTCGTAATCGAGCCATTGTCGAAACACTTTACGCCTGTGGATTGAGGGTGTCGGAATTGATCAACTTGAAAATTACGAACCTAAACCTTGACCTGGGTTTTCTTAAAGTCCATGGTAAAAACGACAAGGAACGTTTAGTGCCTATTGGAGGAGCTGCAGTTAAGCATATAAAACTGTACATGGAGCACGTCAGGCGCGCTCAAAAAAATATCAAAGACGGAGAACAAAATATCCTATTCTTAAATCGCAGAGGAAAGCGATTGTCTCGAGTAATGATTTTTACCATCATCAAACAACTCACGAAAAAGGCAGGTTTGGATAAAACAGTAAGTCCACACACTTTTAGACATTCATTTGCTACCCATTTGGTAGAAGGAGGGGCTAATCTTAGGGCAGTTCAAGACATGTTGGGTCATGAATCAATCACCACTACGGAGATCTATACCCATTTGGATCGAGAGTATCTACGGGAAACACTTATGCAGTTTCACCCCAGAGCAAAGCATTAAGCCGAAAATTTGACAATCTCATATCATTTTAGGCAGGTAACCTATTTGAAGTAGTGGTTTTCTTTAAAGTTCTTTTATTTTTGAAATCTTTAGGATTATATAAGGCTATATTTTTTATTCCCCATTCCATTAAAGTTTAAATATGAAAAAATTCGTACTCCTTACTATTGGATTATTCCTGTCAGTACTGCTTGTTTCTCAAAATACTGGGTTGCTTTTTGACGGAAATAATGAATTCGTGAAAATTGATCATAAACCTGTATTCAATATCACTAACTCGTTCACTATCGAAGCTTGGATTTTAGCCAACCAATGGAAGGCTGAGCAATGGAGAGGTAGCATTGTCACTAAAGATGGGCCAGGACCTGACGCGGGGTATGCATTTCGATGTGGTGATGGCGGAAGGCTTTCCTTTGTAATGGCTATTGACAATGGTTGGAAGGAAGTTTTTTCCGATCCGATCATGAATGAAAATCAATGGCATCACGTGGCTGCAGTATATGACAATGGAAACATGAGCCTTTACTTGGATGGCCAGCCTATTGTTTCAAGCTCCTTTACTGGTACTCCTTCTGCAAATGATAGAGATTTGTTTATCGGTCAATCAGCAGGATTTGCAGAACGTTTCTTTGATGGGATAATTGATGAAGTTAGAATTTGGAATATTGCAAGGACTGACTCTGAAATTTCAGATAACACAACTACTGATTTTGCAGGAACTGAAAATGGACTTATCGCTTATTTCCCAATGAATGATGGTAGCGGTAATGTAGCCACCAACTTAGTTGATAATTCATGTAGCGGTGCTTTAGCTAATATGGATGATTCTAATTGGATAGAAGGATATACTATTCCAGAATTTGATGTGAGTCCTTCAAAAATTGCAGGACTTGATATTATTAATCTAGGAACTCGCCCAATTCGCTTGGATGTAAATTTACAAAACAACGGTAGTGAAATAGTTACAGGTATTCCATTGGAAATCTATATTGATGGAGAATTAGCTGTTACAGAAACTTTCAATGGCAGCATTGCTCCAGGAGAATTGGTTACGCATACCTTTTTTACACCACTGGATTTAACAACAACTTCCAATCCGGAAATCGAAGTAAGAACTGCATTGAGTTCGGACAGTAATGCGTTCAACAATTCTACCAGCACAAAAGTAAACTCCATTACAGGGAATACGATTCGGCTTATGGATGGTGTACAACATAGCTTTGGCAGTTCAGGAAGAATTCATAATTCATCTGTTGTGTTGCCGGCAGATTTGTCTGGTTATGAAAGTATATTATTGCATATCTCGTTAGACTGTCCTTCTTCTGGTTGCGATCCTTGGGATCAACCAGCAAGTGTTAGTGCAATTACAAACACGGGTACATTTGAAGTCGCTAGATATATTACACCTTATGGAATAGCTTGTGGGCCTTGGACCGTGGATATTACAGACTTTAAAGATGTGCTTCAAGGTCCAGTTGATTTTAGGTCCTTTATTCAAGTTTGGGGAGTATCTGGATGGATGGTAACTTTGGATCTAGAGTTAATTGAAGGAAATGCGAGCAAACCTTTTTCTAAACTTTCTCCTCTTTGGGAAACAGACTATTGGGTCTATGGTGATCCTGGATTAAACGATGATCTTCCCGTAGTAAATGTCGATGTGGAGGGAAACACAGAAGCTTCTCATATCAGAATGACTATGTCGGGTCATGGGCAAGGAAATACAGATAATGCAGCTGAGTTTTCAAATGTTACACACAACTTCGTTGCCAATGGATCAGTATTTAATGCGCATAATCTTTGGAAACCAGATTGTGAATCTAATATTTGTGCCAATCAAGCTGGTAATTGGGTTTTTGATCGAGCTGGTTGGTGCCCTGGTGAAGCGGTAGAACCATATACTGTTGCGACTACAAGTGTAGCAACTCCTGGAAGCAGTGCTAGTTTCGATTACGCCTTACAAGATTACACGAACACATTAAATACAGGTTATAATGGAGGTAATCATACTGAGCCACATTATCGAATCTTTTCCTATTTTATAGAAACTAGCGCTAACAGATATGAAGAATATTTCAACTTGCTGGTGGATTCTATCTATGCAGAAATCTCAGGTTCAGGTGATTCACAAGTTTTAGATAAAATGAGCATAAGTATTTCGAATGATGGTTCTCAACCAATAACAAATTTTGCGGTAAGTTATTTTATCAATAATCAGTTTGTCGTTGAGGAAAATGTCAATACAACTATTGCTGTTGGCGAAACTTATATACATGAATTCGCTTCTACGGCTGGTTTTACTCCCAATGCGTATAATAAAGTATACGGAGTGGTAAGTCAAGGACTGGACCAAAATTCCGGAGACAATATTTCAAGAAAAGAATTGAATCCTCAATTAAATACTAGTGTGGAAGATTTGATAAATGACGCGCTTGTTATTTATCCCAATCCTTCTTCTGGAGAGTTCATCAATATAGATTTTGGAAATTACAATTTCAACGGAAGTCTTTTAATCCTAAATCAAAATGGCATGCAAGTGGCGGCTCATACTTTGAATCAAAAAAGCCTGCAGATTAACCTCCCTGTAAGTGGAATGTATTTTCTTCAATTTGAGGCCGAGGATGGAACAAGAGTGATAAAAAAATTAATTGTTCAGCCCAACTAAATTTTTAGAGCACTTAAGAAAAAGAGAGACATTTGTTTCCGAACTAATTAAACCAAATTGTGAATGAGAAAATTCGTAGTCCTCTTGATGTTATTTTATGGGCAGCAGACTTTTTGCCAACATAGCATCAGTGGAGTTGTGTCTGACGAGAGAAGTGAAGAAGTACTAATTGGGGCATTAGTGCAGGAAGAAGGAACTGGCAATGCAACTACAACTGAAATTGATGGTTCTTTTCAATTGATTGTTTCTAACGATCAAGCCAATATCGTAGTTTCATACCTAGGGTATAAATCAAGCATTTTAAAGATCGATGGATTAAAAGAATTCAATATTCTGCTTTCTTCAGATGGCGTGCAGTTAGATGAGATAGTTGTTACTGGTTTAGGTATAGCTAGGCAAAAAAGAGAGCTTGGTTATTCTACAGAAAATTTTTCAGGTGATGTGGTTGCACTTTCGAATGCGCCTAATGTTGTATCAGCATTAAGTGGAAAATCTGCAGGTGTTCAGATTACTTCCCCAAATGGTGTTGATGGAGGAACATCTAGAATAACCATTCGTGGCAATAATAATATTCGAGCAAATAATCAACCGCTAATCATCGTGGATGGCGTTCCATTGCAGAATGACCCCGGGCTTACCGACATCGGCAGAGGAGTCGATTGGGGCTCGGCAATAAATAATATTAATCCTGATGACATCGAGTCAATCAATATTCTCAAAGGGCCAACCGCCGCAGCGAAATACGGAACAAGAGGAGCCAACGGAGTTATATTAATTACTACGAAAAAAGGAGGCAAACAAAAAGGACTTGGCGTTCAATATGGAATCACGCATAAGGTGATTAG
>CALGJW010000134.1 GCA_937930025.1 uncultured Saprospiraceae bacterium
CTTCGTTGGTGGCGTCCTTTAATGTTTGTGAACCGGAAGTTGCTGGTCTGACTTCAGCGCCTAACATCTTCATCCGTGCCACATTAGGCGCTTGTCGTTCAATGTCCACTGAACCCATGTAGACGATGCATTCGAGGCCCATTAACGCACAGACGGTAGCTGTAGCCACGCCGTGCTGTCCAGCGCCTGTCTCTGCAATGATTCTGGTCTTGCCTAATTTTTTAGCTATGAGAATTTGTCCGATAGTATTATTGACTTTGTGTGCGCCGGTATGACAAAGGTCTTCTCGCTTGAGATAGATATTCGCATCGTATTTTTCAGAAAGCCGTTCTGCTAAAAACAATGGGGTTGGTCTGCCTACATAATGCTTGAGTAAGTATTGATATTCTTTTTGGAATTCTGGACCATTGATAATATCCAAATACGATTGACGCAGTTGCTCCACATTGGGATACAGCATTTCTGGAATAAAAGCACCACCGAATGCACCATAGAATCCTTCTTTGTTTACATCAAAAGTCATAGTCTCTTATTGTTGAGCAGATAAAATATAATTTCGAAAAGAGGACACAAATGAATTCAACAAGGCAGCGTTCTTATAACCAGGACGCAGTTCAAACTTGCTGTTCAAATCAACCCCTGCGAATTGCGGATGTTGAAATTGTCTCAGTGCAGTAATTTCATCTGGTCCGATTCCTCCACTTAAAATGAAAGGAACGTCGAGCTTATACTGATTTACAATTCCCCAATTAAAGGTTTGTCCATTCCCCCCTCTCAGCTGTCCTTTTGTATCGAATAAAAAGTAGTCGCAATGATCCTTGTAAGGGTTCAATCTATTGAAATCAAAATTTTCATCCAAGGAAAAAGCTTTTACAATAGTGAAACTAAGCGCTTTTAACTTTTGACAAAACTCTGGGGATTCATCTCCATGCAGCTGGATGATATCCAGTTTATATTCGTTTACTTTGGTTTCTATTTCTTCTCTATTGGCATTCACAAAAACACCAACTTTTTTCATTCCGAAATCACTGATTTCAAAAATGCGCATAGCCTCAGAATCAAGGCCAGGTGCTTCTAAAAATCGATCTGAAGGTTTATAAAAAATAAAACCGATCCAATTAATTGGAAGTTTAACCAACTGTTTTAAATTCTCTACCTCTCTTATTCCACAGACTTTAACGATCATAATTTATATTTTTAAATTCTTCATTTGCGAAAAATTTCTTCCAACTTTCTTTAATTAATTTTCTACAAGCTAATGCCGGATCAGATTGGTTCATAAAGAATCCACCGATTAAAAATCCATCAAACCCCATTTGCTTTAATTCAGCTATATCTTCTGCTTTGGAAATACCACTTTCAGATACTTTCACAAAGTCCTTGGATAATTTTGGAAAAAGCAGTTTACTTTTTTCAATGTTTGTTTTAAAAGATTTCAGATCTCTATTGTTTACTCCTATAGCGGTAACAAATTCATTGGCCTTGCTTAATTCGGCTTCCTCATGCACTTCCATCAGCACCTCCAATCCAAGCGAATTAGCCACTTTTGCTAAAGCCAAAAACTTGTCGGCCTCCAAGCAAGCAGCAATCAACAATATGGCATCAGCGCCGATAGATCTTGCTTCATAAACTTGGTATTCATCGATGATAAAGTCCTTTCTGAGTATGGGACAAAAATTAAAAGTTCTTGCAGTTGTTAAGTCCTTAGAATTTCCACCAAAGTAAGTTTTGTCCGTCAAAATGGATAAGGCAGAGGCTCCAGATTGCATATAGCCGATGGATGTTTTTTCTACTGTAGCTTCTGCGTTAATGATTCCAGCAGAAGGTGATTGTCGCTTAAATTCAGCGATCACTCCCAATCGATCTTTTCGTTTGAGATACCTACCTAAAGAAACCACTGGTGTATTGAAGTAGATGCTTTGATGCAATAAGTCAATGGGATACAGCTTTTTACGCTGCTCTACTTCTTCTATTTTTGTAGCAATAATTTTGTCAAGAATATTCATGCTATTTCGTTTCTAATAGTTTTTGTAAAGCCTGATATGCTTTTCCTGAATCGATACTTTCTTTTCCTTTGGCCACCGCGGATTTCAGATCCAAGCTTGGTTCTATGGTTTGAATTGCCAAGGCTACGTTTGCCAAAACAGCCGAAGTTTGTGCGACAGTACCTTCGCCTCTCAGCACATTGGTCAAGATTTTTGAAGCATCTTCTAATCCTTCTCCCCCATGCAAATCTTCCTGCGCAACTGTTGCAAAACCAAAATCTTCTGCTTGCAATATTGTCTTTCCAGTTGGTCTATAAACAGCTGCTTTATCGGTCAAAGAAATTTCTTCGTAGCCATCCAAAGCATAAACTGTTGTGTAGTTTTTATTTTCACTTTTCAACAACTCATCATACAATTGAGCGACCTGTTCATTGTAGGTTCCGAACAATTGATAATCTGGTTGTAGTGGATTTACCAAAGGTCCCAGCATATTAAAAAAAGTTTTGATTTTCAATCCCTTTCTCATCGGAACCACTGCCTTCATAGCTGGATGAAAAAGTGGGGCATGAAAAAAACAAATGTTCGCCTTTTCTAATTGCCTATTCAATACATCAGAATCATTGGTGAATTCGTATCCCATGGCCATCAACACATTGGAAGAACCAACAGATGAACTCACCCCATAAGAACCATGTTTGGTCACTCGATAACCTGCACCTGCAATTACGAAAGCTGAAGTAGTTGAAATGTTGAAGGTATTTTTTCCATCTCCTCCTGTGCCCACAATATCAATGGCACTTTTATTTTCAATCGCAACCCGAATTCTTAGTTCCAATAATGTATCTCGAAAACCTTTGAGTTCATTTACCTCAATCGGACGCATTCTGAATACTGTCGTAAAGGCAGTCATTTGCTCCATAGAAATTTCCCCTTGAGAAATTTTCTTCAAGCAATTCGCGGCATCCGCCCTTTCAAGCTTGCCTCCTTCAAACAAATATTCTAAGGTCGCTTTCATATGGCAACATTTAATTTTTGCCGAATAGCTGCTACCCAGTTTTCAATCATCTTCATTCCTTTTTCAGTCATGATGCTTTCTGGATGAAATTGCAGTCCTGATACTTCGTATTCTTTATGTCTCAGCGCCATGATCACTCCTTGCTCATCTTCCGCAGTTATTTCTAAACAATCTGGAAAGTCAGTTTTGCTCACTGCCCAAGAATGATAGCGACCAGCCAAAAAGGATTCTCCTAATGAGTTGAAAATTGGTTCTTTTTCTTTGGTGACTTTCACTTCCGTTTCTATGCCATGGTAAACTCTTTCTAAGTTGTATAACGCTCCGCCGAATGCTTCCGCGATAGCTTGTTCTCCAAGGCATATTCCGAGGATGGGTTTGCTAGCTGAGTATTTTTTGATAAGTGCCAGCATAATCCCAGCGTCTTTTGGCAATCCAGGTCCAGGGGAAAGTACCACGGCGTCATATGCTGCCACAGCTTCCAATGTTATTTGATCATTTCGAAAGACCTCCACTTCTACGCCATCGATGGTTCGAAAATATTGAACCAAATTATAGGTGAAGCTATCGTAATTGTCTAAGAGTAGTATTTTCATTATTCGCTTAGTTCTTCTGCTAAAATTAATGCTCTTTTCAATGCGCCGAGTTTATGATTCACTTCCATGAGTTCTTTTTCTGGTTGTGAATCTACTACAATCCCGGCCCCCGCTTGACAATATAATTTATTGTCTTTGGACAAGAAGGATCGAATCACGATGGCCTGATTCATGGAGCCGTCGATTCCGATGAATCCAATCGCTCCGCCATAGAAACCACGGTTTTGATTTTCGTACTGATTAATTAATTCCAATGCTTTGAATTTTGGCGCTCCACTTAATGTCCCTGCCGGAAAGGAATCGCCAAATACTTCGATTGGATTATAGTTGTCCTTCAGCTTTCCGATCACATTACTTACTAAGTGAATAACATGGGAAAAATATTGGATTTCTTTCAACTTGTTTACCTCTACATTGGTGGCATGTTTGCCAAGATCATTTCTTGCTAGGTCAACCAGCATGATATGCTCCGCATTTTCTTTTGGATCTAGTGCCAATTCTTTTGCCCTTTGTTGATCTTCCGTATCGTCTCCTGTTCGCTTGTAAGTACCTGCAATAGGATTCACTTGTGCGATTCCATCTTTGATAACGAGTTGTGCTTCTGGAGAAGAACCAAAAATTTTGTAATCGCCATAGTCGAAATAAAAAAGATAAGGCGAAGGGTTTATCGATCGCAATACTCTATAGACTTGAAATTCATCTCCTTCAAAGGATTGAAAAAATTGCCTGGCAAAAACGATTTGAAAAACATCTCCAATTTGGCAATGATGTTTTCCCGCTTTTACTAAATCCTTGAAAGCTTCATCTGTTAAATTTGATCCTTCTTCACCAGTAGTTTTAAATGGTTCCACCAAAGTACCATGTGTAATTTTAAGCAAGCGTTCCAGTCGATCTAATTTTGATTTAGTTTCTGTTGGAAATTGCTCTATCATATGCATCTCATCTTTGAAATGATCGATCAAGATCACGAATCGGTAGAGCTGGTAATTAAGATCCGGCATTTAAAAGGTTCGCTTATTAGGATCGAATGTTATTTGCTCGAAGTACGGGATACTATCAAAGGAACTATGTCCAAAAAATCCTGGGGAGATTGGTAGCTCATCAGGGAGTGAACCATAATTAAATTTGCCTATGAAGTCATTAAACAATGTTGGCACCTGCTGGAAGGACGACAATGTTTTTCCCACCCCCAACTCACCTGGCTCAAACTGAGTCAATATTCCATCCTGTACTTTAAATCCAGCAATGGGTTCGACACCGATCATGGAGTAGCAGTTCTCAGCGGATCGAAAGTCATTGCTTTCTAGGAGAACGGAGTGCTCGAAATGTTCCCGTACTTTAAGGTAAAGGCCGACGGGGGTGACTTGATCGGCAAGCATTCGCTTATGGATCAGAGTCATTTCGATTTTCTTTGTCAGTTGTTCTATCATAAAATTGGCAATAAAAAAACGGCTTGCCGAGTAACTCGACAAGCCGTTTTTCCAATGTATACGAAGGCTAGCCTATCTACTCGATAAGGTTTGATGGTGTCCACCACTGCCAGTTGTATACGTTAAATTGATTCATATGGGTTAAATATAGGCGGTTATTTGGCGTATTAGCAAGCTTTTTTAAGGAAAAAGATGAAAAAACTTCTTTTTTGGCGCTTGATTGTATTATTTCCCAGAAATCTCTATTGTTTAGCTCTTCGTCTTTTTAACTTTTTAACTTTCTGGCCACTAATTACACCAATTTTCACGAATCAGGCGGTCAGTCGAACTAACTTGTCGATGATTCGCAATTATTTGCTCGAATGGCTTGCGGTAGCAAGCACAAACCTGCCTGCCGTTAGCCGCAAAGGCAGGCAGGTTTTCACGAATTCTGGCGTGGTGATTCGTAAAAAGAGATAGTGTTTTCCAGATTACTAATTAACAATTCGCTTATAGTCGAGACTTCTCTTTCCAAAATTAATAATCAAACATAAGGGGCTTTTGCAAATTTTCAAATAGTTAATTGATTGGGCAATGTCTTCTTCCACAATTTCTTTCTTCGCTTTAATTTCTAAAATTAAATTTTCATAAAAGACAAAATCAGCATTGAACCTTGAGGGAAGAATGGTATCTAGATAATGTACCTGAAAAGGTTTTTCTCTTTGAATAGGAATACCATTAAGTTTAATTTCATATTCCATGGCCTCCTTAGTAAAGCTTTTCTACAAGTCCGAATCCTAATTCGGAATGTATTTTCATACAAATACCAATTATTTTGAAACACTCTTCTTTGTAAATTAATTTTGTCATACACTATTTCTATAAACAACAAGGTAATGTTTTGTAAACATTTGGTACCTCCGATTTCAGGAAATTTCATTATTAAAATTTAGACTTGAAATTTTATCAGTAATGTTACGAACTTTTTATTTTTCATACACTCTTACGTTTTAATTCGTGGAAATTCGCAATTGCGAAGCAATTCTTCGTGGCCATTCTATCATTTTTACGGTATTCGACTTCGTGTTAATTCGCGAAATTCGTGGCAAACCATACACTTAATCACACCGAATATTAGATTTTTATGTAAGCCCTTTTTAAGTTATCCAATATTTAAATTGCGATTTCGAAGAAAAAAAGGGGTTAACCTTTATCTTTACCTCATGACGCATAAGGACATCATTCGGCAGGTCAAAGAAAAGCAACTCCACCCTATTTACTTCTTGTATGGAACAGAGCCATATTACATCGATGCGGTTTCAAAGTACTTCGAAGAAAACTTACTGGCTGAACATGAACGTGCCTTTAATCAACTGATTATCTATGGAAAGGATGCTACAGCTAAAGCTGTGATAGATACCGCATGTCGTTATCCCATGATGGCCAGTCATCAGTTGGTGATTATTAAAGAGGCCCAGGAATTTTCGGAATTGACTCAGTTGGAAGCGTATCTGAAAAAACCTGTGGCGACTACGATTCTTGTCTTTTGTTTTAAGCATAAGAAATTTGATAAGCGGACCACTTTTGCGAAGTTGATGGCGAAGAAGGCGATGATGTTTGAGTCGAAGCCGATCTATGACAATAAAATGCCGGCTTGGATTAAAGAGTATTTAAAATCGAAGGATTTAAAACCGCAAGCGGGTGTGACCGAACTGTTGGCGGAATACTTGGGGAATAACTTGAGCAAGGTCGCCAATGAGTTGGATAAGTTGGCGATTGTGTTGCCGAAGTCCGTGGCGTTGGATGTGCAGATGGTTCGGAAACATATTGGAATTAGTAAGGAGTACAATGTTTTTGAATTGCAGAAAGCGATTGGTCATTTGGAGGTAGAAAAAGCGCAACGAATTGTGAATTATTTCATTTCTAATCCGAAGAAAAATCCTTTGGTAGTAACCATAGGTTCACTGAGTACTTACTTCATAAAGGTTTATAAGGCGCATTTTCTTGGGAAGATTGGGGATAGAGAATTGGCTACGGCAATTGGAGTTGGTTCTCCGTTTTTTATTCCGGAGTATAGAACTGCGATGCGGAATTTTCCGGCTCAACAGCTTCCTGCTGTGTTTTCAATATTAAAAGAATTTGATTTAAAGTCGAAAGGGATTGGTGCGCAGAATGCCGATCAAGGGGAGTTGTTGAAGGAGATGGTTTGGAAGTTGCTTCATGCAAGGATGGAGTTGGTTTAAGAAAGTCAAAAGTCAAACCTGTCTGGCCGCCAGGCGAGATTTGAAAAGTCAAATTTAGGAAGAGTCGCAATGCATTGTGACTGTACAGAAAAAATCAAAAGTTTCGGATAGCGCAGGGGGGATTTAGTATGAATTTTCATCTTTTCAGGTTATAGTGGTGGTTAATAAAATTGGTGTAACTATCAGAATATCAATAAATTAAATAACTCCCATTGAGGCTTGTAACTTGTACCAAAAATTGGTAACTTGTGATTTAATAAACGACGAGTTATGGGAAGGAATACATCAATATCGTTAGGCAGTCATTTTGAAGAATTTGTAAATAAAAAAATTGGATCTGGAAGTTACAACTCTGCTAGTGAAGTAATTCGAGCAGGGCTGAGGCTATTAGAAGAACGTGAACAAAAGTTAGAAGCCCTTAGGGCTGCTCTAATTGAAGGAGAAAATAGTGGGTTTGTTGAAAATTTTAATTCTGATCAATTTCTAGAATATCTGAACAGTAAAGATCAAAATGGATAAATTTAAATTATCCAAAAAGGCTCAATTTGATTTAACAGAAATATGGGATTATACGAAATATCGATGGTCAAAAAAACAAGCTAATAAGTACCTGATATTATTGTTAAACAAATTCGAATATATTTCTAAAAATTCGGGAATTGGAAAATCTTGCAATTCAATATGAAACGGTTACTTTAAATTTTATGTTGAGTCTCATATTGTATTCTATCGACGAATAAATAAAAATGAGATTGAAATAATTCGTGTCCTTCATAAAAGTTCGGATTTGGATTCCAAATTTGATTAAAACGAAAACCCATCGTAATACCCAAATACGGAATTGGATAACAGGTTATTCGTCATTGTGCCGCAGGCAATTGCCGCGAAGCGAATTGTGTCAAAGACAATTGAACTTATTGACCTAACTTCGTTCCCGAATCATATCACAAACCGCATCCACCCAATCCGGGTCGTCATTTAAAGAAGGAACCAAATCCATCACCTCTCCGCCCATTTCAATAAAGTCCTCTTTGTACTCATGCAGCACCTCGACCGTAGTTTCCAAACAATCTGCAACGAAGGCAGGACAGAAAACTAGCATTTTTTTATTTCCTTTTTCGAAGCGTTCCTCAATGACCTTATCGGTGTACGGTTTTTGCCATTCTTCCTTTCCCAAACGACTTTGGAAACAAATGGAATAATCCTCCCTTTTCAACCCTAATTCTTCTGCGATGAGATAGGTGGTTTGATAACATTGTGCGCTGTAACAATTTTTGTTGGCTTCGCACATTTCGGCGCAGCAGTTTTCTGCTTTTTTGCAATGCGCTTTTGTCGGGTCGGCATTTCGTAAATGTCTGGCTGGTAGTCCATGATAAGAGAAAATGAAGTGGTCGTAATTTTCAAGTCCGAATGCTCGTGCGTTCTTCGCAAAGACCTTGGCCATTTTTACATTATCGTAATAACTGTTGATCATGGTGAGATCGGGGATCACTAGCTTTTTAGTGAAGATGCGCATGACTTCTTCGTGGACAGAGCCAGTGGAGGCCGAGGCGTAATGGGGGAACAATGGCAATACTAAGAAAGAGTCCACCCCTTTTTTCAATAACTTATCAATGGCAGATTCGATAGAAGGAGATTGATAGCGCATCGCTAATTCTACTTCGTAGTCGGTTCCCAATTTTTCCACTACTCCGGTAGTTAATTTTTCACCATAAACCTTCAAAGGAGAGCCCTCTTTGGTCCAGAGCATTTTATACAATTTGGCCGAGCTGCCAGAACGAAAGGGAACGATGATTCCACGTACTAGCAATTGTCTAAGGAGCCAAGGATAATCTATGACTCGCTTGTCTGTTAGGAATTGTAACAAATAGCGATAAACAGATCCCCTGCTTGGATCATCGGGCGTACCCAAATTGACTAAAAGAACTCCTTTTTTACCTGCCATAATTATGAAATTAAGAATTTGCAAAGTAAACCCATAAAAAGGTAATACCGTTTAACGATTCGGTAATTTATCTGTCAATATAAACGACTATTTTAGCGTCATGAAGCAGAATGACGAGACTCCGGTGATTTTAGTGACTAATGATGACGGGCTATTTGCTCCCGGAATCAAGTTCTTGGTAGACGTGGTAAAGCAATTTGGTGAAGTGGTCGTCGTGGCGCCTGATTCACCACAATCCGCGAAGGGCCATGCGATTACGATTGATGGGCCGATTCGGTTGAAAAAAGTGGAGGCTTTTCCTGGGATTGAAACCTATGAATGTTCTGGTACACCGGTGGATTGCGTCAAATTGGCTAAACACTTGATTTTCAAGGATAGAAAGCAACCAGATCTTTGTGTATCCGGGGTGAATCATGGCTCCAATGCCAGTATCAATATTATCTATTCAGGGACTATGTCTGCTGCGATGGAAGCTTCACTCGAGGGAATAGATTCGATTGGGTTTTCTTCACTGGATTATACCATGGAAGCCAATTTTGAACCTAGTCGCCCTTATATAGAAAAAATTGTGGGGCATGTTTTAACGAATGGCTTAAAGGAAACGAAATTGCTGAATGTGAATATTCCTAAGGATGATTCTGGTCCGATTAAGGGAATCAAAGTTTGTCGGCAAGCGAATGCGCGTTGGAAGGAGGAGTTTCATGAGGCGGAAGATCCAAGGGGCAATAAATATTATTGGTTGACAGGAAAATTTGTAAACTTGGATTCCGGAACGGATACGGATGTAGCAGCGTTAGAAGGTGGATACATTTCTATTGTTCCTTCCAAACATGATTTGACAGAATACGAAGGCATTGCACCGAATAAAGATTTAGAAAATATTAGTATTTAAGGATGTTGAAAAAAGATAACTTTTGGTTGGGGATCGCTTTAGGAATTATCATTCCTTTCGTGATGTACGCAATTTGGCAACTATTTTTTGATCAATTCGAATCTGCGGGTGTGATGAGTGATGAAGACATGGCTGACAATTTTTCAGAACGCACCACTGCGCTCATGGCAATAGCGATGAATGCCATTCCTTTGACCTTATATAATAAGATGAAATTCATCAATACGATGCGCGGAGTAATATTGCCAACCGCTATTTATGTGATCGCTTGGTTTATTATTTATGGACGCCATCTGATCGGATAGTTATTCAGTAAATATTTCTGGACAGTTCCTACAATTTATAAAACTTCAATTCGAATAGCATGAAATATTTTATCCTGGCTGGTGAAGCATCGGGTGACCTTCATGCTTCCAATTTGATAAAGGCATTATTGAAAAAAGATCCACAGGCAGAAATACAAGCCTGGGGTGGCGATCTAATGGAGGCGGCTGGTGCTACTATTCAAAAACACATCAGCGAATTAGCCTTCATGGGATTTGCAGAAGTGCTGTTGAACATCCGCACCATCTTAGGGAATTTCACTTTAGCCAAAAAACAAATCGAAGCCTTCCAACCGGACAAAATCATCTTCGTGGATTACCCTGGGTTTAATTTACGAATGGCCAAATGGTCCAAGGAAAAAGGCTACCATAACATTTACTACATCGCTCCACAAGCCTGGGCTTGGAAAGAAAATCGAGTTGAAAAATTGAAGACATTCGTTGATGAGATGTACGTTATTTTACCTTTTGAAAAAAAGTGGTTTAACGATCGTGGGGTAACTACACAGTATTTTGGTCATCCCCTGATGGATACGGAAATCTTAGACCAACCTGATCGCGAAACTTTTCTTGCTAAAAACAAGCTTTCTCAAAAACCGATTATCGCACTGCTACCAGGTTCTCGTGCACAGGAGCTGTCGCGTATGTCGAAAGTTTTTATAGCAGTGGCTAAGCAGTTTTCGGAGTATCAATTTGTAGTGGCAGGTGCACCTGGGAAAAAAATGGCGGATTATACGGCGTTTACGGAAAATGAGATTGGGGTTGTTTTTGGAAGCACCTATCCCCTGCTCCACTTAGCGGAAGCGGCCTTGGTTACCTCTGGGACGGCGACGTTGGAGACGGCGATTATTGGTACGCCCTTGGTGGTTTGTTATCGGGCTTCAAAGGGAACGTATTGGATGGCGAAAAGTATGATTCAGATCAAATATATTTCTTTGGTTAATTTGATTTTGGATCGGGGTTTGGTGCCGGAGTTGATACAGGGGCAATGTAATGCTGTGAAGATCGGGGAAACTTTATCTGCTATTCTTTTGGATTCGGGAAGTCAGATTAAGGGGTTTGAGGAGATTCGGGGGATGCTTGGAGAAACGGGGGTTTCTGATTTAGTGGCCAGTCGGATTGAGAATTGATGTAAAGTCAAAATTAGCAGAAACGCAATGCATTGCGTTTGTACTTAAAATTTTAAAAAGCCTGTCTGGCCGCCAGGCTAGATCAAAAGTGTCGAATGGATTGTGATCGAATATTTTTTGAATTGATAATTTTTCGCATGTTGAATTTCCTAGGTAGACAAATCATTGTAGAGAAGCAATGCATTTCGCCTCTGCAATGATTCGTCGTTACGTTGGTTCAATCCTTTGACCTCCGACCACCGTTCATTTATCATGCCTCATTTTTTTTGCCTAAATTCACACTCTGAACACTAATTCGTGTAAACTTTGTTTCATAAACCTATACAAACACAAATAAATGGATAAACTATTAAACTACGAAACGCTTTTAGAAACGGCATGGACGTACCTACCTAAAGTCGCTGGTGCAATTCTGGCATTAATTATTGGATTTTGGATTATTGCATGGGTAACCAAATTATTCAAAAATACCATGGCAAAGAGAGGAGTCGATGAAACGATATTACCTTTCTTTACTTCATTGGTTAACGTTGGCCTTAAGATACTTTTATTGCTTACTGTTGCAGGGATGTTTGGAATTGAGACGACTTCTTTCGTTGCAATTTTTGGTGCCATGGCTTTCGCTATAGGGATGGCGCTTCAAGGGAGCTTAGGGCATTTTGCAAGCGGTGTTATGTTACTCATATTTAAACCTTACAAAGTTGGGGACTTGGTTGATCTTGGTGGTCATGTTGGTGTTGTAGATGAGGTTCAGATTTTTAATTCTGTTTTGATTACGCCGGATAATAAGAAAGTGATTGTGCCGAATGGTGTGGTGACTAGTGGGGTGATTACTAATATCTCGGGGCAAGGAGAGATTCGGGTGGATATGACTTATGGTATTGGATACGAAGGAGATATTGATGCTGCGAGAAAAGTGTTTCTGCAGGTGGCGGCGAATTGCCCGCAGGTATTGAAGGATAAACCGGTGGATGTTTTTGTATCGGAATTAGCGGATAGCTCTGTGAATTTTGTTGTGCGCCCTTGGGCGAAGAGTGAGCATTATTGGGATGTGTTCTTTTACATGCATGAGAATATTAAGAAGCAGTTGGATGCCAATGGGATTGGAATGCCGTTTCCGCAAATGGATGTTCATATGGTGAATTCTTAATTTTTATCATAAATAATATTTGATTTTAAAACAGCTTGATCCTTTGGACAAGCTGTTTTTCTTTATTTTTTGCATAGGTTTTTTTTGCATTGCAGCTTTGGGTTTTTATTTCTTCGAAATCCTTTGGTTTTCTATCATGATTCTATAAATTTCATGTTCGACTAGGTTTCTAGATTCTTAAAATGCCTGACCTTCATTTTTTTTCATTGCAAAAAAAAACGAAGCCCACCAATCTAAAAGAATAAATGTAAGGTTGGTCGGCAGGCAGGCAAAAATGCTAGGAATGCTTGAAACTTGGCTGCCGCCTTCAAACAACAAGCATTCCGGGCTCCGCCGGTTTTATTTATTTCTGCGAAATTTCTCGTTTCACTTAGAAATCTCGCAGAGTATAACTAGGGATTATTATTCATTAGTTATTCACCTTTCTGAATCCGTGGGAATTCGTAATTGCGCAGCAATCAATTCGTGCAAATAATTACGTACCATCGATACGCATATTCGAGTCACCGTCTGATTCGTGAAAATTAGTGAAATTCGTTGCTAAAAACTTTCTTGTTAAACAAAGAAAAAGCCTGCTCACCTAATCCGCCACACAATCCGAAAACTAAAAAACAACGCCGGCGAATTCGTGATCCCTTCGCGATTTTGCCTAAAAAAGAAATTGGTAGTACTAAAATCGAGATCCACATCATCTGGAACATCTTTTACCGACACTTCCAAACGGCGATACCCCACTCCAATGGAAGTTTCAACGCCAATGGGCTTGTGCGTGTTGAAGGCCCAGCCACTTACGGCCGTGATGGAATTGACTTCATTCACAATACGATGGGGAATTAGTTGTTGATAGGTTCTATTGTTTCGCCAGACCAAAGAATTGTTCGAAACTACTACTCTTTTGTATTGGTATTGAATCCCACTAAAAATCAGACGATTAGCATGTCTTTTTAATGGTCTATAAAATCGGTACTCTCCTTTTACTTTAAATCCCTCAAAATTTCTTCCGTCATACCAATCCGCGATATAGCCGAGGTCAATGTTCAAGCTTTGATCAATAGTGGTTCCTATTTCTACGCCTAATTGAAGCGTGGGCGTATAATCAATGGCCGGTAAGGGACTAAGCTTAACGGCGAGCTTAGGACGTACCGCTTCCGGTATACTGTCCGTAGGTTGAGCAATTCCTTGTTGAAATAAACCGAAAAATAATAGCGTGAAGAGAACTAAAAATTGCTTCATTAGGCCTCGATCGGAATTTGAGCGATTAATTTGACATCCTCAATATCAGAGTAATCAAATTGATACACATTGTCCGGTCCAACCACCAATAATAGTCCATCCAAAGGAATGACATCGAAGGCATTGAAATCATCAAAATGAAACAACAGTTTTATGTCAAATGGGTCAGCAACATCAAATACTTTTAATCCTTGATCATCATCGCATAGGAATAAAATATTTCCATCCAGCCCTACTCCCTTAGGCGCATGCATGTCATACTCTGCCAATAACCTTGGTGCAGTCAAATCTTCTACGTTGTATATTTTCAACATATTGATGTCAATCACAGTGGCATCGGCACATGGATTTTCTATGCGCTCCTTGGAGTTCAAAGTCACATAAGCGTAGGTCGAGTTAGCCACTACAGGATCGCAAGCAAAGAATCGGAAGCTTTCAAAATAACTGGTAGCAGATAACTGCGTTGGAATGCCATCGGCTCCAATGTTATAGATAAATAAACCAGCGCCAGAACCAATAAATAAATTTCCAGCAAATTGAAAAATACTTTCGATACGCTCCCCTATTTCTTTTTGATCCACTTGCTCCGGTTCCGAAGGATTGGTCAAACTGAAAGTCTTGATCGAGCTATCATCTACGACATATAAAAAGTTGTTCAAGGCCAGAAATCGAGCGTAAGAACCCCCAACTCCGGTATCATCACCTGGTGCACTAGCAAATTCAGAGTCCGAATAACAGCCAGCCAATCCAAACAACAATACAATAAATATATATGGTGCTAAATATTTCATTTGATTCATTTTAAAATTTAACGAGAACAAGCTGGGTTATCCAATGTTGC
>CALGJW010000135.1 GCA_937930025.1 uncultured Saprospiraceae bacterium
CATAGCACCTGAAATTTGAGAAAGGCCCATACCATCGCCAATTAAAAAAATAACATTTTTCGCTTGTGGCACTTCAATTGCTGGAGGTGGTCCGGCATGAACAACTTCTTCTTTTGGTTTGTCTTCCTGGTTTAATAATCCACAAGAAAACATTGCGAATACAAACAGTCCGTAAAGGATAAAACTTGGAAATTTTCTCATGCTGTAAAAATAGAATTTAGTTCTCGTCCTTTTTATCAAATTCTGTGAAATATATGTGAAACTTATAGTCTACTAAACTATTAGCACCTTCCAAAAGCTATTAATCTAAGAAAACTAGCGAGCCAGAGTAAATCTCTTACCCGGTCCAACGTCTAATAAACCCTTAAACTCTAACTGTAAAAGCACATTGGATATTTGACTATTGGATAATTTACATTGGATAGATAGTTCGTCGATTCCGGCTTCCTGCTTTTCCTTGAGGTACTCCACAACCATTTGTTCTTCGTTATTCAAGGTTTCAAATAGTTTGGTCTGAACGGCAATGGGCCTGGGTTGATCCCAACCAAGGTTAAAAGCAAGATCATAGCCCGATTCAATCAGCTGAGCTTTGTTGGTTTTTATGAGCAGGTTACAACCTGCAGAACGATGATCTCCTGCTCGCCCTGGAAAGGCAAAAACATCTTTGAAGTAGTTATTGGCAAGATTCGCAGAGATCATTGATCCTCCTTTTGCCGCGGTTTGCACAACGACCAAAGCATCACAGAGACCAGCAATAATTCTATTCCGCATAGGGAAGAACTCCCTTTCTGCTACAATATTATGCGTGAATTCAGTTAGAATACCCCCGTTTTTAGACATTTTCTCCGCAAGAGCCCTATGCCGTGCTGGATAAATTTCTGGTAATCCATGAGCTACCACACCAATTGTAGGCAACCCAAGTTTCATAGCTTTGAAATGTGCTGTATAATCAATTCCAAAAGCCAATCCTGAAATTATTAAAGGTTTATAATCGACAAGATCTTCTAGTAAATGTTCACATTTCGCTATACCATATGGGCTTGGCTTTCTCGTTCCCACTACGGCAATCACCTTTTCTGCATCTAGATCTACCGCTCCTTTGACATAAATCACCATAGGTGGATCAGCGATTTCTTTTAATCGTCTAGGGTAGTCATCATCCAAAACAAAATAGGCCTTGGCCTCTGAAGCTTCTAAGTATTTAATCTCTTTTTCGGCTTTTTCAAGGGCTATACCTGATGCTATTTGGTCAACTCTTTGGTCTCCAATTCCAAATATTTCAGAAAGCTCCTTTTTTGATGCTTCAAAGACTGATTTTGCCGATCCAAAGTGCTCTAAAAGTCGAATTCCAATTTTATTTCCCACTTTTGGGATTTTCGTAAGCGCAATCTTGTAAATTTGATCATTCATTGCTGCTGCATTGATTATTGCTTTGAAGTAAATTAGTAAAATTTTAAGGCAAAACACACTACTATGACAACACCTAAATCAAAAACTAAGGCGAAGCCTAAGGGTAAGCCGCGTAAGAAATCTTCAAAGTCGAGCCCTGCTCCTTCAAAAAACATCGAAGTTTTCATCACTTTAATTCTATTTTTTGGATTCATCATTTATGGAGCTGGCCAATGCAATAAAGCAAAGGTTGCCAAGGACGTTGCAGAGAATCCTACTGAAAACGAGCTAAATGAAGTCGCTTTTAAAGCGAAAATTGCTCAACAGCCAGTAGTAAATACTTATGCCTCTGCACCTTCCAATGAAGCTGCGAAACCTGTTGCTCCTCAAAAAGATAATATCAATCTTCCGAAATTGGAACAGAAGCAGATTACAACTACAATGAATCAAATGGGAACTGCGCCTGGCAGTAAACAAGGAAAGTCGGCGATAGCCGGTGGCATCCATCCTGTGGACACTTTGCAAAAGTACAATAGACTTTGGGTGACTATCGATCAATTAAAACTAAGAAGCCAACCGAGCTTAAAGTCAGCCGTAATACTTCAATTGCCATTATATGAGCGCGTCTATTATTTAAATCAACAATCTTCGTTTACAACGAAAATAAATTTAGGCCTTCAAGTGGTTGATAAACCATGGTTTTTAGTACAGCATCCAAATGGGCAAAAAGGATGGGCTTATAGCGCAGGATTGGATTTCCATAAGCAGAAAAACAAATGGGCGCAATAATTAATGGCGTAGGAAAAATTTTCAAGCACTAAAAAAGAAAACAGGGAAAGAGGAATATAACTAATCAATCAAATCCAACATCGTATCATAGTCTTGGTTTCTGAGGGCGTATTAAACTCAGGTTGTTCCTCTTTCTCCATGTAATCCTAAAGGGTCAAAAAACACTATATCCAATAACAATCTTTATTGCTATTTCAATAACACTATTTATCTAGTTGTACCAAGTTGTATTTGCGAATCAACTTGAGGAAAGCATATCCATCGGTAATTACACCAGATCGCTCTAACAATCGAGTCCAAGCTTTGACGGAAAGCTTCTTTTTTTCCAAACCATTCTTTAATCTAAGTTCATTTAGAAAATTGCTGTTATCCCTAAAACTAAACCAAGCGGAATTATAAGATCGATAACAGGCATCATTATGCGTAATTGAAGCTCCTTCCCAGCTACTTGTGCAAGGAAGAGCAAAGTAATTATTCGCTTGTTTGGCAAGCGTTGCTTTTGGTGAATTCGCTTGATGCAAACCAAGTCCTACAATAATGGATGCCGGAATACTAAATTGTTGTGATTCGTCCTGAGCCACTTCTTTGAAGCGCTCGATAAACTGATGAGACACTCCTTTCTTTTTCTTGCCTTTTACATTAGACACTAATTGTGCTTTAGGAGCAGTTTCTACATCATTAAAGGAAGAAACAAATGAAGGTAAAGCAAATCCCATTGAGGCTTTTTGAGCCTGTGGCTTTTCTTTTGCAGATAATAAAGCAGAACGATCATCTTGCTTTTCATCTCCAATGCTAAACTCCACATTAATGTCTTGCTGAATAAACGCTATTGCAAGAATTACAATAACTCCAAGCTGAAACCAATTCTTCTTTAATAAGGAAGCGAAGTGACTAGGGGTAAAATTTTTCATTGCGTTTTTGTTTTAATTACAAGACAAACATAAAACATTTTGTACTTGTTGTCAAAACTTTAACACGTATTTTTTAAAACAATTTATTTATTTTATCCTATATAACTGTCTTTCAATATATTATGATATAACTATTTTATTTACTTTTTGTCACTTAATTGGTGATTTGTTTTAAAGGTGGAAAAAGGTGTAAACAATTTGGTGAATGTAAGTGGAATTGTTTTAGAAACGGAGGAGGCAATTCATTCCCACCGGAGGTGGGCAAGCTTTAAGACTACGGACCTTTGGTGCGCCTGCCGACCAATCGGGTGGAATCAATTCATTTGGAATGACTTTTTCAACTCACTTAACTCATTATTGAAGAATCAATCACGTCCGGATCCACCAACTCAACTCATTATTGAATAATCAATCG
>CALGJW010000136.1 GCA_937930025.1 uncultured Saprospiraceae bacterium
AGTTTCATAGGGATATACAATTTCGACACCCGTTACTCCTGGTATTTGCTTTACAATTTCTAACCTCTCCTTAAGAGAGGTACTCTTTTGGTACTCAGAAAAACGATCTTGTGTTTTTCCCAAAAAGGCAGTAATGATACTCTGCTTCATTTTTTCACTCTTTTAATTTATTCTATAAAATATACTATTAACATTATTTAGTCGGTCCATAGATTAATATTCGATAACCGTTTCTCTATTAATATTAGGATCTGTAAACTGGTCTAGTGCGTCTCTTACTTTGGTAGAAAAAGAATACATTACTGCACCGGATGGCCCCGCTTGAAACCAATGTTTTGTTCCTGCAGGGAGCACCAACTGATCACCGGGCTTCATATCTACTTCCTGTCTCATAGTGTACACATCTTCCTTGCCAGGTACCAAAAATCCTTTTTCCATATTATCTTCTCCCGGAATGTAGAAATACAATTCTCCACCTAGGGCTCGGATTACTTCTTCTTTTCCAGGGTCGTCGCCCACTGAAGGGTGCCAATGTTCTGGTTCTGTCTGATATGGCAATAACACTAGAATCTTACCTGCGATTCGATCTGTGTCAAACATTGTCAAGATTTGAATCCCTTCTTTTTGAAGATTACTTAGACCAAAATCTGCTGCCGTAACTTTTGCTTTATCGACATCCGTTAGGTGGATTCCTGCCTCTAGAATTAACTCTATTGCCTTTGAACATACTTCTTTTAATTCGTCAACATGGATCATATTCGATCGTTCTAATTAATTATATTTATAAAAGATAATTCACTATTCTTTTGTGACTGAAAGTGGATTTTTGGGATTCACGCCCATCCATAAGAAAATCGCGATTAAGTTTAACCCTGCGGCCAAATAAAAAAATGGGATATCAGAACCAGTTAACGCCAACATATAAGGAAAAGCCAATGCTGTAAGAAAGGATCCAATATTTCCAGCCATATTCATCGTTCCGCTTACCGCTCCTGAAAATTGTTTTCCGATATCAACACATGTTGTCCAAGAAGGACTTAATGTCATATCTGCTCCGAATACGGCTATAGAGATAAAAATGACGGCGCCGTTAACTTCAGTCATATAAGCACATGCCAGTATACCAAAACTTGCCAAGATGAATCCAATAATCGCAGGAATCTTCCTTGATAACGCCCAATCGTAGTTTCTATAAATATAGTCTACTAAAAAACCAGAACTCAAATTACCTAAGGCACCGAAAATAAGAGGAGCGGAAGCATAGAATCCGGCTTCGACCATGTCTAGATTGTATTTTGCTTTAATGTGCGGGAATAACCAAGTGAGGCAAAAGAAAAATGTAAAGTTACTTGCAAAGTATTGCCCCATCAGCAGCCACATGGATTTGGACTTGAATAATTTCTGAAAAGAAATTTCTCCTTCTTTCGACTTATCTGTTTTGTTAGTATTTTGCTGAATATGATCTCTTTCGTCTTGGGACATGGATTTGTGATCTTGCGGATCATCTCTAAACCAAAGGTACCATAAGACACCCCAAACAATTCCAAGTATTCCAAGGATCACAAAAGTCATCCGCCAACCTGTCACTGTAATTAACCATGCAACAATCGGTAATGCAATTGCTGCGCCGATTCGACCGCCGGAAAAATTGATTCCATTAACGATGCCTCTTTCATTCAATGGAATCCAACTGTAAATGGCCCTAGCAATCCCAGGAAAAGCTCCAGCTTCGCCTGCTCCAAACAAAAATCGTACGATTAAAAGCACTCCGAAATTCCAAACAGCTCCTGTTAAAGCAGTAAAAAATGACCATAACGTAACCACTGCAGTAAGAACTTTTCTCGAGCCTAGTCTATCTGCCAATAATCCAGCTGGGGCTTGAAAAAGAGCATAACCCAAGGCAAAAATGGACATCACCCACCCCATTTGTTTATCACTCAGTGATAACGATTCAGCAACTGGATCCTTAGCTACAGACATTAAAATTCTATCGAATAACACGATTAGAGCCAGCATAAAAGTGCCAAACACCATTTTATATCGAACTGGAAAAGATTGTCTTTTAGACATTACTTCAGCTTTAATATGAATCAATATTGAAATTCACACTTTATACTACCACTTATAATGAATTCCAATTTCGTGAATTCAAAGGCAATTAAGCGTTCTCAATTTGAATCTTATCTAAGATAGAATTCAAAAAAAATATTTTTAAGCTGAGAAATGGTCGAAGAGCATGAGTTTGTTCTTAGAATGACCAATTAGAAGCAAAGAAAAGAAAAAAAAATGAATCAATGAAGTAAATATAAATTCTATTCGAGAAATTTCTAATCACCTATACCCTATTGAGAAATCGAGTATTGTTGTTTTGGACGTCAAAATATTTATAATTTTCGTTTGTCTTAATCAGTGGCTAATGCTGTAGGTAAAAGCACAATTCAACCATTAAAAACAGGAGTTCAAAGATGCATTGGCTAACTATAAGGGAGCTATCGTCATACCTGTCTGTTAGGCAAATTTATGCCCATATAAAGTGATACAATCACTTTTAAAATCAATTTGTCGGGAGCGAAAAAATCATCTACTAATATCGCTCCCGACAGAATACACTACCCCACTACTATATTAATCATCCGCTTAGGAACCACAATCACCTTACGTACTGTTTTTCCCTCTGCCCATTTCTGAACAACGTCCAAGGCCAAAGCAGCCTTTTCCATTTCTTCGTTGGTTGCATCCGAAGGAAAGTCCATAGTCGCCCGTTTTTTCCCATTGATACTAATTGGATAGGTAATGGAATCCTCGACCAAATACTCCGCATTGAACGTAGGGAAAGAAGCATCTTGCAC
>CALGJW010000137.1 GCA_937930025.1 uncultured Saprospiraceae bacterium
AGTACCTCCTAAGTATGATAAGATTGAAGACTTTGTGGATGGATTTGCCAAAGTCAGAATTAAACGATTCACTGGACTGTCAGATTTAACTGGAAAGTTCATTATTCCTCCTAGATACGAGTACATATCCTACGCAGGAGAAGGGCTATTCCGAGTAGAGCAAGGCGACAAGCTAGGCTACTTCGATCAAAACGGTAGCTGGGTCTGGGATCTCCAAGAATAATAGTTTCTTCACCCAATAACTACAGAAATTAAACTAAGGGATACCCTTAGAGTTCAAAATATTCTTATATTTATTTTTAATTCGAGACCAATGCAACTTCAAAGCTGTATGTCCCGTCTAATATAATAGAATAACAACCGATTACACCCTCCCAAAAACCAGTTGTTCTATTCACACTTTTTTAACCCACATATACATTTATAATCCCTAATTGGTCCTAAGTGGGCTCAGTTCTATTTGATAGAGCTTGGTCATACTGAACACTATGAACATATCTATCATTGCCGTAAGGCAAGATTAGAAACACTATACTATTGGAACTTAGGAAGACCATACAATCTAAATGAACCGAACAAAGCACGAAACGCAATCTAAAAGATGCAGAGGGATTTTGACGCTACTATTTATGGCTTGCACCATGTTGGTAAGTGCACAGAATTTACAAATCAACCATATTTACCCACTGAATCTATCTCAGGTCAATCTGGCCACTCAAGAAATTAGCATTACCTTCAATCAGGCTGTAAATCCAGAAGAGGCAGCTGCCGCTATCAGAATTTTTGGAGATAAATCCGGATCTAAGGATTTCACTTTTCACCCTTCCAATAATAATAGAACTATCAAACTAAGCCTTAAATACAACGATGATTTAGTCGCTGGTGAAAAGGTAAGTATTAAATTTTCCGCTGATCTAGTAGGTTCGGCAGGTAAGCATATGAAAAGTGGTTATACTGCTCAATATTTTGTCAAAACAAAGCCAGGATCATTGCTTCAAAGTAAAGTAGCAACCATTCCTTTAAGACAAGCAGGTGATAATATTCTTAAAGCGACTGGAGCCTTTGTTGGGGACCTAAATAACGACGGATATACTGACCTAACTGTAATTAATGAAGCTACTTCAGATCTTCGAATTCTGATGAATGATCAAGCGGGAAGCTATGGTGATTTACAGGTTTTAAGTATTGAAGGAACAAAAGATGCAACAGCGAAATCTGCAGATTTCGATCGAGATGGAAAAACGGATTTCGCTATCGGTTCTTCCAATGGTAATGTATTGAATGTCCTTCTTGGAGACGGAAGAGGAGATTTTTCTATCCAAAAAAGTATCAAACAAGGCAATGGGGCCAGAGCAATGGCAGTCATAGACATAGATAGTGACGGAGATGATGATATCGTTTTAGCTAATCAAAAAGCAAATGAACTAGCTGTTATGATAAATGATGGATTAGGCAATTTTAACCAAACAAGTTTAGCACTAAAGCATTCTAGCCCGACAGCCATCGAATCCGCTGATGCAAATAATGACGGTATCTTGGACTTATTTGTAGGATACAAGCAAAGCCAAAAAATTGGTATTCTCCTCGGAGATGGAAACGGAGGATTTGACGCCTCCGATGAAGTCGAAGTAATTGGCCAGCCTTGGATGTTAGCTATTGCTGATCTAAACGGAGATAACTTCGCGGATGTAGCTTCTGTAAACGCAAACGGAAATGTCGCCGTCCTAATAATGGGGGATGGAACAGGTGGATTATTAGAACCTAAAAATTATGCGCTTCAAACTACCAAACTTCCCAGAGGAATCGACCTAGGTGATATCGATGGAGATGGAGATATGGACATGGTCACAGCCAACTATGAATCAAATAATTTTATAGTTTGGGAAAATAATGCCCAAGGAATCATGAGTCGCGCGGCAATACTCACTGGTTCAAAAAATCCTGCTGCAGTGGTCCTAGATGATAGAGATAACGATGGTGATTTGGATATCATTGGAACTGATGCCACTACTGATGAAGTGATCCTTTTTGAAAATGCTTCAAAGGCAACTGAGCTTAACCAAAATCCCACGGCTCCGATAACAGCAATGATAAGTCCTAACCCTTTTCAAAGTAGATTGAAAATAAAGGCTAATATCCCACGTACCGGCAGAACCGATGTCCGAATACTAGATGGTAATGGAAGAACCATGGTTAGACTTTGGGATGATCGACTTTCTGCTGGAGAACATTACTTTGGCTGGGATGGTCGATCAGAAAGCTACGCTGTTCCTTCAGGGATCTACTACGTAACCATTATTCAAAATGGCAAGACGTATAGCTGGCCAGTTTCTAAGTGGTAGGTTTTCAATAAATTCAATTCACTTCGTGGCGATTGTCTAACGACGCAATTGCCTCCGGCGCAAAGTCGAATAAGGTGCATCTGTAACCACTACCCTCACCAATATTCCACCTTGACCCCTAAACCTATCGACCTTTCAACCAACCATCACTAATATTCGACCTAGACTTTCAACCTCTCGACTCCTCGACCTTTCGACCTCTTAACCTCTCGACCCTTCAACCTCTCAACTCCTCGACCTCTTAACCTTTCGACCTCAACACATCGACCTCTTTAACCTCACATACATTATTCGACCTCGACCCCTCGACCCTCACCGATATTCGACCTCTCGACTCCTCGACCTTTCAACCTCTCAACCCTTCAACCTCTCAACCTCTCGACCCTTCAACCCCTCAACCCCTCAACCTCTCCACCCTCACCAATATTCCACCTAGCCCCTTCAACCCTTGGACATTACATCCGCTTTGCCTAGCTTTATGAAACAATGGGCTTACTCTCCTTCAACAAAAATGGAATATATTGCGAACAGGCCGATGTCTACATCGATCCCTGGAAGAGAGTCCCAAAGGCATTAATCACTCATGGCCATTCCGACCATGCTCGTAAAGGTCATGGGCATTATCTCTGTACCCATTCTGCAAAACCAGTAATTCAACATCGACTTGGTAAAAAGATGATTATTGAATCAGTTGAGTATGGACAGAAAGTACATATCAATGGAGTGCAATTTTCCTTTCATCCCGCAGGTCATATCATTGGGTCCGCACAAATACGTGTTGAGTACAAAGGAGAAGTATGGGTAGCCTCTGGAGATTATAAAATTGAGGATGATGGAATTTCTGAGGCCTTTGAATTGGTGCGCTGCAATACTTTTATTTCTGAGACAACTTTTGGATTGCCGATCTATAAATGGAGACCGCAGGCGGAAGTTTTTGAGGACATCAATAATTGGTGGTATGAGAATAATCAACTTGGGAAGGTAACCGTGATCAATGCTTATAGTTTGGGAAAGGCACAGCGATTATTGCATAATGTGGATGCCTCCATCGGCAATATTTATACCCATGGTTCTATCGAAGTGATCAATGATATCTTTCGGGATCAAGGATTTGATTTGCCGGATACACATGCCGTTACGAGTTTGCAGACTCGAGAAAATTATCGGGGGGCATTAATCATTACCCCTGGTTCATCTTTAACTTCTGACTGGACAGATCGCTTTGGAGACTTTACCACAGCTGCTGCTTCTGGTTGGATGCAATTGCGTTCTATGCGGAAAAATAGGTCCGTAGATCGTGGGTTTGTATTGTCTGATCATTGTGATTGGGATGGACTCAACGAAACGATTTTGGCCACTGGCGCGGAGCAAGTATATGTGACGCATGGTTCCACCAAGATTTTTTCCAAATGGCTAAACGGAAAAGGAATCAATACTAAAATTGTGGAGACTCAATTCACTGGTCAAGAAGAAGGCATAGAAAAAAGTAAAGAGTCAGATGAAAAATCGGAATCCTAAACATGAAGTTTTTTGCTCAGCTATATAATCGATTGGATGAAACCACAAACCCAGCTTTGCGGAAGCGAGCGCTGGTAGACTATTTGGCGCAGGCAACTGAGTCAGATCGCATTTGGGCGATTGGCCTATTGTATGATAAAAGACCGAAGAGAATCGTGACTGTGGCAAAGTTGAAAGAGTGGGGTGCAGAAGCCTCGGAGTTACCGAATTGGTTGTTTGAAGAATCATTGTCGTACACCGGAGATGTTTTAGAAACAGTAAGTTTAGTATTACCAATGCCGAATCTAGCTTCCACAGAATCTTTAACTTTTTGGATCAACCATATCAATGGTCTTAGCAAAAGTGAGGAGGAAGAAAAAAAAATAGCAACCCTAGAAGCTTGGGAATTATTAGACCCACATGCTCGCTATGTTTTCAACAAATTACTTACCGGTGGATTGCGTATTTCAGTAAAGCAAAAAACCTTGGCGACTGCAATTGCCAAAGTGAGTAATAGACCTTCGGATTTGATTGCTGTTCGATTGGAACAATCCTGGACTCCAGCAAAGAGTACTTTTGAAAAATTATTTCTCACAGCGTTAGAAAGCGATCATCTTTCTAAACCCTACCCATTCTTTTCGGCCTATGGATTAGAAAAGGCTTTAGAAAAAAAGATGGATAAAATTGGCGATGCTGATGATTGGATAGCAGAACGAAAATGGGATGGTATACGCATACAAATTATCGTTCGCGAAAATCAATTATTTATCTGGACCAATGAGCAAGATCTTATTACTAACAAATGTCCTGAATTTTTAAGACTACTTGAAAAGTTTGATCAAGATGTCGTTTTGGATGGAGAGTTAGTTAGTATTAAAAATGGCCTTCCAGTTTCATTGCCTATTTTAAAATCACGATTAAATAAAAAGACTGCCAGTAAAAAGATCCAAGCAGAAACACCTTTGAGTTTTATTGCTTATGATTTGTTAGAACTGACTGGTAAAGACATGAGACTTTTGCCTTTGAAGGATAGGAGAAAAAACATGGCTG
>CALGJW010000138.1 GCA_937930025.1 uncultured Saprospiraceae bacterium
ACACGCCATTAGTGGATTATCTGAGCTTCAAATTCCCTCACTAATTGCAGTGATCGGATTTTTTGTTGGGGGATTAATTACCACGCATTTTTTATTTCCACTAATTTTTAACTAGAGATGAGACTAATTAAATTTTTACTAACTGGAATTCTCTTTGGAATCATTATGACGAAGTCTGAAGCTGTAAGTTGGTTTCGCATACAAGAAATGTTTAGATTTCAGGCAATTCATATGTACGGGATAATTGGCGTTGCGGTTTTGTTGGGTATTCCGCTTAATTTTTGGTTGAAAAGAACCTCGTGGAAAAATGCCTTAGGAGAGAAATTTTCAATCGCTCCGAAAGCGAAAACCTATCGAGCTTCCATTTTCGGAGGTATTATTTTTGGGATAGGCTGGGCCCTAACTGGTGCTTGCCCAGGCCCACTATATGTTTTAACAGGACATGGTAATTATATCATAATCGTCGTCATTTTCTCTGCCCTTTTAGGAACACTTTCATATGGAGCTCTAAAAAATCGACTTCCCCATTAAAAAAGCCTCAAATTGCAGCTGTCATCACAGACATCTCTAGTCTTATCTTTTCAAGATCAGGCACTTAAATATTCAAGTATTTTATCATGATATTATACCCAGTTTAGAGTATGTATCCCCCTTCTTAGAATACTTAACTTGCTGTAAAATATTTTTAGCATTTAGTATTTATTGATTAATTTTTAAGGAAAAGTATAAAGCTTTTTCAGTATTCAAAAACAGCATACACACCTTACTCCCTCAGTGTGTAGAGCTTATGGTACAATTACTATGAGCAATAAAAAGGTTGGGAAAAACCCGAATTCTTACAGGAATACTATTCCTGGAATGTTTTCACTTGTAGTGGAATCAAACCCAACCCACATTGCATTGATATCGGGTGATAAAAATTATACCTATCAAGAACTTGATCAGAAATCCGATCAACTGGCCATTCAAATTCTAAATTACAATTTACCGAAAGAAACAAGAGTCGCTATCTCAGCTCAACGGTCAGCCGAAATGATAATTGGACTGTTGGCAATTCTTAAAGTTGGTTGTGCCTATGTTCCTATTGATCCAAATTATCCAACCGAAAGAATCAGTTTTTTACTAGAAGATTCTGGAGCTAAACTTTTGCTTACTCAGGAGCATCTAATAGGAACTTTCAAATCCTTATTTTCAGGAAACATACTTAATGTCGACGCCAAATCAATTTACAAGGATCGTGGAAAATATATTGAGAATAAGGCAGTAATAAATTCTTTGGAGATTTTTGAAAACCACCTAGCCTATTCAATATATACTTCTGGTTCTACGGGTAAGCCGAAAGGAGTCCTAGTTGAACATGCGTCTGTAATAAATTTGGTTAAGGCTGAAGTCGCTATTTTAAAAGAGGAACTTGACCGTTTTCTTTTTGCCTATTCTTTTTCCTTTGATGGATCTGTTCTACTTATTTGGTGGACATTATTGACCGGAGGGACTTTGGTTATGGCACCAGAAAAATTGGAAAAGAATATTGACCTTTTCGCTGATTTTATCGAGCAATCTAAAATATCTCATATCTTAACTTTTCCTTCTTTGTACCAATTGGTAATAGATAAAATTGCTCCAAAGAAGTTGGCATCATTGAAGTCAATTTTTGTTGCCGGAGAGGCTTGCCCAGGATCATTGGTCAAAGATCATTTCAAATATTTACCCAACAGTAGATTGTTTAATAAATATGGTCCAACTGAATCTACTGTCTGTGCCTCCTCTTATGAAACTAATCCAGATCATGTAGATGCTAAAACGCCCATCGGAAAGCCGATTAATGGCGCGAATATCTACATCTTAGATGAAAATTTGGATGAGGTTAAAACAGGAGAGATTGGTGAAATTTGTATTGGTGGACAAATCTTGGCTCGTGGGTATCATAATAATGAACAACTTAACAAAGAGAAATTTTTACAAGTAATCTTTAACGGTAAAAATGATCGTATTTACCGATCAGGGGATTTAGGAAGATTTCTCCCAGATGGCAATATCGATTTTTGTGGAAGAAAGGACACCCAAGTAAAACTAAGAGGATATAGAATAGAGTTGGGAGAGATTGAGGCGGTTTTAAAGGATATTCCTGAAGTAAGTGAAGCGGTAGTAAAACTTTCTGAAGGAAGCACAGCAGAGCAAAAATTGATAGCTTATTATCAGTTGAAAGATGGCGCAGATCCAATTTCGTTAAGAGAAATACTTTCAGAAAGACTTCCAGAATTCATGTTGCCAGGGGTGTATATAAAAGTGGAGCAATTTAATTTTACTCCCGCAGGGAAAATTGATAGGCTTAACTTACCGGAATTAGAAAATTCCAGACCGGAACTCAATACTTCTTTTGTGCCTCCAACTACTAAAGTAGAAAAGTATCTGGTTCAAAAATGGGAACAAGCCTTACAAATTAGTGGTATTGGAATTCATGATAAATTTTTTGAACTTGGAGGAAACTCTCTTTTGGCCGCTGGATTTATCAGTGAACTACAACAGCTTTTTAACGAAACAATTTTTATTGTTACTATATTTGAAAATCCTACCATAGCGCAATACGCCGCTATGTTGACTCGAGAATATGCGGATGCGGTAAAAGCACATTTTGATTTAGGGAATAACACTTCTCTAACCGATCCTAAAACGAAAGTTTTAGTGTCCAACGAGATTAAAGCATTCATAAACTTTATTCCCCAGCGAAAAGAACTCCCAAGTTCTGATCCTCAAAATGATGCCGCCATTTTTATTTTGGCACCGCCCCGCTCCGGGACATCATTGCTCAGGACAATGCTTAGCGGCCATCCCGAAATTTTCGGGGCAAATGAATTGCAATTATTGCACTTCTCAGATATGCAACAAAGGGCGAATGAGTATCAAGGAAAATTTTCACTTTGGAAAGAAGGTCTTGTTCGTACAGTGATGGAGTTGTTTCATTGCGAAGCAAATGATGCAAAAAGCGTTATACAGATTTGGGAAGATCAAAAATTAGATACAGCTTTCGTATATGCGCAACTGCAAGAAAAAATGCAGGGAAATTTACTCTTAGATAAGTCTCCTTCTTATGCGCTTGATATAAATGCACTTCGTGCTGCCAATAAAATATTTAAGAAAGCCAAGTTTATTCAATTGAGTAGACATCCTTGGTCAATGGTGGATTCTTTCGACAGAATGCATATGGACCAAGTAATGTACTTGAAAGAACAGCCCTATAGAGGAAAACAATTGGCGGAATTAATTTGGTATCATTCGCATAAAAATATATCTAACTTCTTTGAAGAAATAAATGTAGATCAACATATATCTTTGCGATACGAA
>CALGJW010000139.1 GCA_937930025.1 uncultured Saprospiraceae bacterium
ACCAATCCAAAAGTCTCCTTGAGATATATACGTGGTATCTCCCCAGAATGTGTCGGTGTTATTATGGTCGATTAGCGCTTTCCCTTTTATATTGAAATCAACATAGTCAAATTCAAATTTCTCTTTTATCCGGATGATAAATTCGAGTTCTTTCTCATCTCCATAGGGATAGTCCAATTTTTGATGGGTGGCTACTGCCACTACTTTATAACCATCATCCAGGATAGCTTTATAGCCATCAAGAGTTAGTGTGTCCTGTCCTTTATTTATGAGCTGACTTTCAGTGGCATTGAATTTAAATAGCATAATATGATCATCATTAGTACCATCCAGCTCAAATGAAACATAAGCACTTTTAGCGAAATCTTTGAACTGACCATTCTTTAGATAATAAACACGAGCCGAAAGATCAGGAAATATATGATTAAACTTTTTAACGCTATCTGCTTTACTAGCTATATTAAAATAACCTGGATTACCTGTAGCAGCCACCAACCAACCTATTCCAAAATCTTCATTGTTATACAATTTAAAAGATAGAAATTCTTCCAGGAAGTTATCATATTTTAAAGCAATAGTCTGAGGTATAACTGCATTAATTGCAGCAACTGGGCTTGAACCGTCATAAATCTCATCATAAATTTTTGGCAACTTATCTTCACCATATAGTTTAACTATATACTTAATAAAAACGGCCATTCCATAACCATAGTTTTGCGCTTCTGCCTCCAGACCCAACTTCATTCCTCGTAAAACCATAGGTGCATTTTGTATAAAAACTGGACTCACATAATTGCCGGTAACAAATAATTCTTCTGACCAAACAGACATGGCTTCATCCAACCATAAATGAGGGGTCTTAAATTTGGCTCTTGAAAAAGAGTTTCGAGGATCATAAAATGACTGGACCAAATGAAAGAATTCATGACCAGTGGTAGTCTTCATTTCATTTTCACTATTAAGTACCTTTTTATCGATCTCTATGTACCCAAAATTATGACCCCAGACTGAGTTAACATATACTCCGTCTGCTCCATTTAAGTCTTTCACAGTTACGTGTACAGGCCATCTTGTTCTTTTGCTATAAGAAAATCCTAATTGATCAAATTTAGTGTAAGCCGCTTCTAGGTAAGAGGATAAATTAGTGATCTCGGAGCTCAAAGAAGTGGGCACATAAACGCGAAAGTGGCCGTTAGAACTGAGAATTGAAGAATAACCTGCAATTGCTAGCATTTTCAATGTTATTTTGCCTTCACCTCTGTTATCAATGCTTTCGCTCATGAAACCGTCTTCTGGTATAAGGACAGGGATTTCTCCTATAATAAATTCTTCATTTTCTGTAGCATCCGTTAACTGATAAGAAGTCTCTTCTGTATCCAGACTTTTAATATAATTACTTTCTCCAATCGCTATGTAGGAATTTTCAGTGCCAGTGCTATTTTTCTTTAAACTAATTTGAATTGGAGCATTGATTTTTTCTGGAAGCCCTTCTATTTGGCACAGCGCTGAGAGAGCCAGATCAAAACCTGAATCATCCTCATTCAAAACAGATACTTTCAAATCATAGGAAGAGTCAAATGCACCTTCTGGAATGGATACAATAAATTCATCCAACTCTATAATACCCCCCATCTCGTTAATCGTTGCTTCTATAATACTTTTAACAGTCGGATCAACAATAGGTGGATCTTCAGGCTCTAGATTATCTGTGCAATTTGTCAATGAAAAAAGGAGCAGTAGCAGGGGGAAATAGAAAGCATTTTTCATAAAATATTTTGTTTTAGGAGCCATGATGAATAATATCGATAAAAAATTATACTTGATGTCTATATTTTCATTCCACTGTATACACATCAAGCACTCTTGGTAAAAATCATAGATTATTTATTATTTATAAATGACTAGTATTAGATATAGTAGTGATTCTCATCATTCTTCTATATATCCATTGATTTTTTCATCTTTTTTGAGAAAGGGGTTTAATTGAAAATTATTCAATTGAATCATGTTAATTAAAACAGATCAATAATATTTGTCATAATTTGAAAAGTCGGAGCTATATTGACAAAAGTAAACTGGATAAATTATCTACATATATAAGTTATTTATGAGAATATAGTCGATGAATATGGAAATTGGATATATAGAATAGGTAGGAACGAAGATGGTTCTCCAGAATTAATTGCATTTAGATCAATTAAGGTAATTAAGAAATAAATTTTAGGTGTAAGTAATTTTGACTTAGCCCAAAAACGAAACAAAAAACCCATACGAGCGATAGCTGAGCAAGCCACACTTGACTAAGACTTGAATCATTTTTCTACGAATTGGGAAACAAGGTCTGTTTGTAACAAAAATTAGTACTAAAAATACTAGAATGTCTAAGAACAAAATAAAAAAGAACTAGTAATGGTTATAAATACTGAACAGGGTACTGGACAGCAATGGTTTTTTAAATGCTTTCTAAATGGGCTTAATTTCTATATTTGAAAAACTAACTAAAATTTATAGTTATGAAAAACATGATATTCATTTTACTATTTAACCTCATTACATTAGGAATAAAAGGGCAAACTGTTGAATACGACTTACCGATTTTGGATAATGATGATCTGCGAATTGAAAAAACAAGAATCGTTGTCGATTTAAATTCTGATAAATTGGAGGTGTTTGAAAGCACGTTTGATAAAGTCTCATTAAAACATACACACTATAAATGGAGCACATCTCTAGAAGAAATAGATACAATGTTCGTCATCACAGATGAAACTACAAATAGACTCGGGATACGAATTTTGTTGTGTGATAATAAATATTTTGAAATAGAGGATCCTTCCAAACGAAATAGGATTCCTAATTATCTAGAGGAAAGTTCTCGACTAAATATTCAAAGTTGGGACATTGCAAAAAATAGTAAAGAGGTAAATTCAGTAAACAAAGCTATCAATGACTTACTACCCAATAGAGAAAAGTGTAGAAAAAAGCGCATGTTAACTATGAACCCTATCTTGCACTTTTCTTCTTTATTTGAAAGGCCAAGAGAATACTATACATATCGGGATGATATTGAGATGGCACACTATAATAATCATAATGAATTGGACAAAATCAATGATCTACTTAATTCGGATATTAATGATTGTGTTGGTGCAGTAGATAGTACTTACTTAATTATCGTAAACTATATAGTAGGAATAGATGGGAACATCGAATCTGTTTTCTTTGGGTGCGATTGTCCTGATGATCTTAAATCTACAGTTAAGTCATGTATGGAGGCAACA
>CALGJW010000140.1 GCA_937930025.1 uncultured Saprospiraceae bacterium
AAATACCTTGTGGTTTGGAAATTTTTGAAAACTACTTAATGATTGGCGACTATGATAATGGTGACATCTTAGTTTACGACATGGATGATAACTTTAAACTTTTAGGAACCATTGCAACAGGTGAAGAAGGCTTAAGTGGAATCACCGTCGGACCAGATGGAAATATTTGGTATACAAATATTCCTAATAATACTTTGGCTTCTGCTTCACCAGGAGTAGCAAGTAGCCTATCACAACTTGACTATTCAAATAAAATTACAATCGCTCCGAATCCAAGTAATGGTTTTGTGAGCATCACATTTTTAGATAAAAATGAAGCTCAAAGCCCTTCCTTAAGCGTAACAAATGTCAATGGAGCTTCAGTCTTAGAAATGAAAAATTTGCAATCAACGGAAAATTTAGATTTTTCAATCCTTCCTAATGGTATTTATTTATTGCATGTAAAGGGAGCAAATTACAACTATACAGAAAAGCTAGTTTTAGCGAAATAGAAAGAATATTGAGTGTTAAAATAGGATAGCCTGTGCAATTTTGTTCAGGCTATCCTATTTTTGGGATATATTGAATTATATTTTATCATGCACAAATTTTTGACTATACTCATTTTAGGAATAATGTTGAATGTCCAATTGATTGGACAGGCTCAGGATTCTTCTTTTTGGCAAGCTAGTTTTATTACTGATTTTAACATTGCTATTGGTTTCCCAACCGGTGATTATAAGCAAGGATTAGAACGAAATCTTGGAGGATTTGGATTTTCAGCCTTGTTTAATCTAAACAAAAAGCCAGGTATATTCCTTGGATTACAGCTTTCCAATTTTAGACATTCCAGAGTAGAAGGAATTTATTTCCTGACATACGATGAATTTGTAGGAGATATTACTGTTAACTCATTTGGCAGTTTGACCATTTTGCAGGGAGGATTTCGAGTAGTGCCGCTTTGGCGCAATAGACTTTCTCCTTATTTTGAAGCTTCGTTTGGAGGAAAAAGAATGGCAGTTAAATCTGAAGTGGAAGATCCATTCGGAGAATCCGAAGATCCTTATGATAGCTATAAAGAATTCTCCCAGTGGGGAATTAGCTATGGCGGAACAGCTGGTGTATACTATAGGCTGGTTTCAAATGGGGATAATGACATACTTTTAAACTTATCTGGACAGTTTTTAGCGGGCGTTGGGATTGATTATTATACTGCTGAAAGTGGAAATGTGGGATTTTCTTCAACACCATTAGATAACTACAATCCCAAATTCTCGACCACTGATTTGTGGCAAGTCAATATAGGGGTTACCTTTGCCTTCGGAAATACCTTTATTTCCCAGTAATTCAATCAAATGGAAGAGGCGACAACTAGCGAGAATAAGGCGGAAGGATTATTTGAACAACATCGTATTGTGGTTGATCCTAAGCAAGAACCTATTCGAATAGACAAGTATTTGATGGGGAAATTGCCTCAAATTTCTCGAAATAAGGTTCAAAATGCAATTAAAGCTGGTGCAATCACTGTCGATGACAAGGCTGTGAAGCCCAATTGCATTTTAAAGCCAAAACAGGTCATTGATGTGGTGCTTCCAAGAATAGTCTCTAATGATGAGACAGTGATTCCACAAGAAATGGATTTGGATATAAGGTATGAGGATGAGGATGTTATGGTTATTCATAAACCTGCTGGCTTAGTTGTTCATCCTGGTGTAGGCGTAAAATCAGGAACATTAGTAAATGGTTTGGCATATTATTTTAAAAATCTAGCTCTTCCCGTCATGGAGGGCAATCAGCCCGATAGACCTGGATTAGTGCATAGAATTGATAAGGATACTTCTGGGTTGATGGTAATTGCAAAAACAGAACTGGCTTTGACTCATTTGGCTAAACAGTTCTTTGATCATACCATCGATAGAAAATATGTCGCGTTAGTTTGGGGTGAGCCAGATGAAAAATCGGGAACAATAGAAAAGTACGTAGGTCGGGATGAAAAAAACCGAACAAAAATGGCGGTGTATGAAGACGAAGAATATGGGAAAAGAGCGGTTACTCATTGGAAATTAATTCAAGGTATGTATTACGTTTCTTTAATGGAATGTGAATTGGAAACCGGGCGTACGCACCAGATTAGAATTCATATGGCATCCGAAGGACATCCATTATTTAATGATGAAAAATATGGAGGAGCCAGCGTCCGGAAAGGAACCATTTATTCTAAATACAAACAGTTCGTTGCAAATTGTTTCAAATTAATGACGAGGCAAGCCCTACATGCTCGGTTGATCGGATTCGAACATCCAAGGACAGGGGAGCGCATGACTTTTGAGGCAGAACCACCGGAGGATTTTCAAAATGTTCTAGAAAAATGGCGTACCTATTTAAGTGGAAGAAAAAAGCACGTATAGTACTTTATGAATTTAAAGCAAAGAATTACTTGTTTAGATCGATTGGGAAAATGGATTGAGACAAAAGAAGAAGACTTAAAAGCTGTCGTAGCTAAAACTTATATTCACAATAAGTGGTTCACACCTGAAAATATATATCAAGCTTTAGATGGAATTACTGCTCAATTTTTGCAGCGTGAAAAGTTAGAAACTTGGTGTGCAAAAGAAGGCATTTCTGAAATTGTGGCAGAGCCCAAAAATGTGGGATTAATACTTGCGGGGAATATTCCTGCGGTTGGTTTCCATGATTGGTTATGTGTGATTCTCTCAGGTCATGTTCCATTGGTCAAATTATCTGAAAAGGATAAATTCTTGCTCCCTCTTTTTGATAAATACCTAAATGATATAGGTTTTCAAACGAAGACAGAATTCGTCGAACGAATGAAAGGCCTTGATGCGGTAATCGCCACGGGCTCAAATAACACGGCAAGATATTTTGAAAGTTATTTTGGAAAATATCCTAATATCATTCGTAAAAATAGAAATGCCGTCGCCATCATAAACGGGAAAGAAACAAAGGAAGAATTGATGGCATTGGGAAAAGATGTTTTTAGTTATTTCGGATTGGGCTGTCGCTCAATTTCTAAAGTTTATGTTCCTACCGATTATAATTTCGATGCTATGCTCGAAAGTTTCCAACCCTTCGAATCACTTACGCATCACAATAAATACAAAAACAACTTCGACTATAACTACACCTTAATCATCTTAAATAAAGTCAAGCATCTTTCTCTTGGGACTATCTTATTAGTTGAGGACGAGGCGCTGACCTCTCGAATTGCGACCTTGCATTATGAACGATACGAAGATGTAAATGAAGTTGCCGCTACTTTGAATCAAAGGAAAGAAGAGATTCAATGTGTGACTAGTAAAGAGAACATTGAAAACCTAGCAACCATTCCATTTGGAGCTGCTCAACAACCCGCCTTGGATGACTATGCTGATGGTGTCAACGTGATGAATTTTTTAACGTCCCTGTAAATGACGAGCAAGACTTCTAAAGCTGAAAAAGTTCAAGACATAATTAATATTCTTGAAAAATTATATCCGGTTACTCCCATCCCGCTAGATCATAAAGATCCTTACACTTTACTAGTGGCGGTTTTATTATCCGCGCAATGTAAGGATGAACGGGTAAATAAAGTTACTCCTGCGCTTTTCGAATTAGCTGACAATCCTTTTGATATGGCAAAAAGAAAAGTGGAAGATATTAAAGCCATTATTCGCCCTTGTGGCTTATCCCCCAGAAAGTCTCAGGCCATATCCGGGTTGTCAAAAATCTTAGTAGAAAAATACAATGGAGCCGTTCCGAATGATATGGAGGCATTAGAAGAATTACCCGGCGTAGGTCATAAAACTGCTTCAGTAGTGGTAGCACAAGCCTTTGGCGTTCCTGCCTTTCCAGTTGATACTCACATCCATAGATTGATCTACCGTTGGAAATTAAGTACAGGTAAAAATGTCGTACAAACCGAGAAGGATTGCAAGCGATTATTCCCCAAAGAGATTTGGAATAAACTACATCTTCAGATTATTTTCTTTGGGAGGGAATATTGTCCAGCTCGCGGACATGATCCAAAGCAATGTCCGATTTGTTCGAAGTATGGACGGGTGAATATGTAGTTCAATGCCCATGGCGAAATAAGTTCAATTCCTTCGGAGCAATTCGAATAAGCTGTAAAGGGAAAACACTAATTTGCACAAATTTCACAAAATTTATTTGGAGTCTGGTAACGCTTATGCGTACCAACGAACCCATTGAAGGCCGACAGGTAGATTTTTACGAATTCATTACGTGTCGATTTGCCCAAGGGGAAACAACCACCCAAGTCAGATAACCTGTGCAGTAAAAGAGTGAAACGAGAATTTCGAAGAATTTAATAAAACCAGCGAAAGAATCCTGCTAAATATCCATAGCAATTTCGAAGGAAATAAAGTGAAATCAGCGGATCCCGAAATGCTTACTTCCTGCATAGCAAATGGATTTGTTTGAAGCCGGTGAGCCAAGCTTGCCTGGCTTTAGAAAGGTTTCAGGAATTCCTAGCATTTTTTTTGCCTGCCGACCAGCCTTAATAATTTATTTTAGAGTGGTGGGCTTCGTTTTTTTGCAATGAAAAAAATGAAGTGTAGACATTTTTAGAAACTTGATGCTTAATCTAACAAGAAGTTTGTGAATCATGATAAAAACCAAGGATTTCGAAGAAATGAAAAACCAAAGTAAATTAACTGAATGTTAGTCAAAGAATTTTCAAAAGAAAAATGAAACTCAAATATTAAAAAGGATATTTGATATCAATCCCCAGATTAATCAAATTCTGATCAGGATTTGTATCAAGCAATTTAATATCTGGAAACCAGTAACTGCCATTCAGACCATCAGCATCCAGGACTGGGTAAGGATTTCTAAGCTTTATTCCTAAGTCAAAACGCAATACAAAGTACGAGATGTCCAATCTGAATCCTAATCCTGTAGCCATAGCAATCTGATTCGTAAATGCTGTTGTATTATTTGCACCGGCCTTAAATCTAAATTTGGAATTAGGACGATTTGGATCTTCATTCAAAGTCCAAATATTTCCCGCATCTAGAAATAACGCTCCTTTTAAGTAGGAGAAAATAGGAAAGCGCATTTCAGCATTGGCCTCTAATTGAAAATCCCCTGTTTGGAAATAAATATCTTCCTGTCCCGGATCAGGAGTAAATATGTATCCGCCTGGACCTAATGCCCGAATTCTCCAGCCACGCATACTAGTTGGACCTCCACCAAAAAATTGCCTTAGGTAAGGGACTTCTTCTGAATTACCAAAACTTTTGGCGATGCCAGTTTGAAATCTGAATGCCAAAGAAGTTTTATCGTTGAGTTCTTTATTCAGACTTACAGCTATTTCTGTTCGAACAAAATGTGCAAACAAGAATTCATTGAACAACAAAAAAGTATCCTGTGGCGCAATTATTTTATTGGCGAAAAAGGCCTCAAGTCCTGACAATTCCAAGCCATACCTCAGATTCCATCTGTTTCGCTTAGCAGTGTTATTAGAGGAATACGTGTAGGTGAATTCCTTGAAAAATAGCCCAGTAAACAATTGTGGGGCAAAACTCTTTTCAATATCGGGTCTACCTTGAATAATAACACGAAAAGAATCTTGTAGCGTAGGTAAGAAAATATCAACTCCAGTGTGAGTAACTTGAAAAGCAGAATTATTATTAATTGGAAGGGTGTATCCATAATCCAACTCTGCAGATGGCAATTCATAGAAATCAAAAATATCTTGATAGCTCAACCTCATGTTGAATTTCGTCTTTCCAGATTCTTGCAATTTTTTATAAAAGCCGTCCGATAACAAACCTTGGCGTTTTCCTTCTTTATCGGCTTTACCAATTCTTATCTTATTCAAGAGACCATAGGGACCAATCCACTTTACAAACCTGGGCCAAGATAATCCAAGATTTGTACTGCCATCAAAGCCAAAAAATATATCTTCATCAGGATCGTTAAACGCTCTGAAATTAATGTCTGTACCAAACTTAAAACCATAGTTAAGTTGAATGGCCCCATTTAAATAATTGTAATTCTGAATATTACTATTGATGAAAAAACCTAACAAATTATACCTGGCTCCACTTAATGAATTATTTGATTGAGTAATTTGAAAATCAGAACCAAAGGATAGTTTTTTCCTTGGGGTTAAATAAATATTGTAATCGAAAAGAGTGGAATCGGTGGCATTTATTGTTGGCTTAACCGAGATGATTCGAAATGAATTCAAACTGGCTATCAGTCGTTCCGTTTTTATGGCTTTTTCTTTAGAATGAGTTTCACCAGGTCTAAGAAATACATTTCTATGTATAGTTGTGGCCTTAATGTTTTGCCTAAAACTTGAGTATAAATAATTTATACCATCAATGATAGTGTCATGCTGAATTGCACGATTCTCATCTGAGGTGAAATTTGGATAAATATTAACATTGCCGACCTTAAATCTAGTATGTGCATCCTTACCAACGGGAGGTAAAATTCTAATTTCGACGTCCACTTTATTATTGATACTATCCCCTGTGGTACGAAAGAAATTTTGATCTATACTGGCGTAACCATTGTTTTGAAGAAAGGTAAGTATTCGATTATTCTCGGCTGCAAAATTTTCATTGCTTACGGGCGCTCCAGTTTTCAATAAACTTTGTCCCGATATTGCATTTACCATTAGGTTGACCTGTGGGTCCTCACTAGAATATTTAATTGAATTTACAACATAGCAAGATTCAGGACTAACATTGTATCTTACTCTAATTCTTTTCTTCCATGTGGAAATAGTATCGTAAGTAACTTTGGCATTGAAGTACCCTAGGTTATTTAGGTAGTACTCCATGGTTTTTCGCGTATCCTCTGTTAATTCCTTATCGAAGGCAGCTAATGGAACCCCTCTTTTTTCTCTCCAAGGTCGGCTAGCTTCGATTCCACCTTCAACTATCTTTTTTTGATTTTTTTCATAAATCCTACCTGTAGAAAAGCCAAACCATCTTTCATTGGGTTTTTGCTTTTCAAGCGTACTCAGGTTGTATTCCAGATTGTCTGGCAGTTTTTCGCCTTTTTTACCAGTAATAGTTATACTGTTCTTTACCAGCAATCTTTCCTCTCCCTTTAAATATTTTGTAGGTTTACAGCTAGCCAATAAGCAAAGGACCATTAAGATGGACAAAATTCTTATAGTGTTACTGTGGCTAATACTTTTCAAACTATTTTTTCAGATTAGAAAATGATTCCGCTTTCAAAAGGTAAAAGTAAATACTTAAGATCACTTCGTAGGCGCAAAATACGTTTTCAAGAACGTTGCTTCATCCTAGAAGGAGAAAAAATGTGCCTGGAATTGATCCAACACTTCCCTGAATCCATCGAATTGCTTTTACTTTCTGAATTAACCTCTAAAACGATAGAAGCAGATGTTCTATTCCTTAGGGAAAAGTTAATCCTAGCCTCGCATGACGATTTTAAGGATTTGACTGAGTTGGAGAACAATCCCGGCTTTTTGGCAGTGGTTAAAATGCCCTCTTTTGACGAACTTTCAACCGAAAAAGGACGATTTATCTATCTGGATGGAATACAGGACCCAGGAAATCTAGGAGGTATATTCCGAACAGCGGCTTGGTATGGCGTAGATGGGGTAATTATTGGCCCTGGAACAGTGGATCCCTATAACCCCAAGGCCATACAAGCCAGCATGGGGGCGATTCTTCAAGTACCGCATTACTTTGTTGCTTTAAAGGATGTCCTTTCGGAAAAACACGGAAATTCCGACCTAATGGGGTTGGACTTAGCTGGTAACAACATTGGTGGGCAGACTTTACCTTCCAAAGGAATACTTGTACTAGGTTCGGAGGGCCAAGGAATATTACCCGAGACTAGAACCTTAATCAATCAGTGGCTAACTATTCCCAAAGCAAAAAATAGTAAAATGGAATCTTTAAATGCCGGCGTGGCGGTTGCCATTGCCCTTGATCATTGGTTTCAAAAATAAGCAAATGAGTAATAAGCCATTAGATTATCAAGAGCCGGAGCGTAAACCGGAAGAGTTGAATCCCGAGGTTGCTAGAAATCGGAAATTGGCTTTCTATCTAGATATAATTCCCTTGACCTTTTTGGGCCTAGGAGTAGTCTTGCATCAATTTGGAGAGCCTAGCTGGCGAGTGATATTTGCACTGGGAGCCATTCTGGCTTGTGCGATTTATCTGATCTCAAGCTGGACTTTGTTATGGAGAAAAAGATATGGCCGTTTAGAACAAGTGCTAAGTATCCTTAGCTTGATTTTCTTTGTGGTCGCAGGATATATTATCTATCTACAATTCTTCGATTTGGAAATGACCTATAATCTTCGTCAGTATACCCGATGGGGTGGGATGGGCATCTTAGGATTGACGGCCATAGGGTTTGTTTATCGAATAGGGGATAATTATTTCAGTGAATATTATAGAAGATTGTTGACCAGGTTGTTGGTGATTGTAGCCATATTATTCAAAGGTTTTTTATAAATCAAA
>CALGJW010000141.1 GCA_937930025.1 uncultured Saprospiraceae bacterium
GGATGACGAAAACAATAAATTTTTCCATTGCCTTGGGGATTGCCAAGCAGTTGAAATGATTGACAACCTCCCTGCTGGTACTTATTATATTAAGATCAAATTTTGGGATGCGGAATTCAATTTACTTTGCGAGATTGATACTTCAGTTGAAGTTTTAGATGGCCCATGTATCGATGTGGATGGCGATGGAATTTGTGCCAATGAGGATTGCAATGACAATGATGTAAACTTCCCAATGGCGGAAGGTACAGCTTGTGATGATGGAAATGTTAATACTGCCAACGATGTTATTCAATCAGATGGATGTACTTGTGCAGGAACATTACCACTCGGAGATTGTGACGATTTAATATTTTCTGTTGATAGTGATAATATCATTATCTCAGGTTTGGATGCAACACCAATCTCATTTTTGGAAATTTTTGACAACAATTGGACAAAGTTATTCAAATGTTTTGATGATTGCGAGGCAACAGAAACGTTGAACAATTTACAAGAGGGCACCTACTTTGTGCGCGTGAAATTGTTTGATGCAAATGCTATCGAGATTTGTGAAAGAGAAGAATATTTGGTAATTGATTTAACTACCACCACTCCTTTCATAAATACGAGCCAGCCTCAGCCTAATAACAGTGGGAACATACACAACAATCCAGTATTGCATGTTTATCCAAACCCAACGGCTGACGAAGTTTTTGTAAGAATGGATCAATTGGCCAAGAAAGATAGTCATCTAAAAGTTTACAATAACCTAGGTAAATTAATGATGCAGCAAGAAATCAAAGGAGAAAACAATGTTGAACTTCTGCTAGATCTTCAAGATTACAAAGCTGGACTTTACATCGTTAACTTTTATCAATCAGGGAAAAGAATGGCTTCTCGGAAATTGATTATTGTTCGAGATTAGAAGTTCATTTAAAGCATAAAAAAGGCGCTATCGTTTATTTTCGATGGCGCCTTTCTTTTTCTAACTATTTTTAGTTTGCAAGGTTATTCCTTTAAGTTTTTCAAATAATCGATACTTTTTTCAACCTGATCCCAAACTACTGAGCTTTCGTCTTCGATAAAATAGTGAACAATTCCAATATCATTTCCGGCCTTAATAATTCCTGGAATATCCAATTCGCCAGTTCCAACCACAACATCATTTTCTTGAGAAGTACCTCCGGTCAAATCCTTAGGTGTTCCTTTTTTAAGATCTTTGACATGCATTAATTTCCAACGCTTAGGGTATTTACGCAAAAGGGCTTCGGGATTTCCACCACCGAAATGAATCCAAAGAATATCCATTTCAAATGAAAGGTATTCAGGGTTAGAATTTTCAATCATATATTCCATTAATGTAGCCTTTCCGTATGGCTGAAATTCATATCCATGGGCATGATAACATAGAGTGATTCCTTTTTCAGCTAACACTTTTCCGGCCGATTCGAAAACCTTAATGGCGTGATCAGCATTTTCTTTGGTGAAGTTTCCTTTATCATGCGGAACCCAAGCACACATAACAAATTTGGATCCTAGTGCAATTGCCTTTTCCGCAATAGCTTCTGGATTTTCTTCTAAATCTTTAAATCCTGCCCCTGTTGAAGGAACGGTAATCCCTCGATCAGCACAAAGTTTTTTGAATTCTTCCGGAGGAATTCTCCCTCCATCTCCTTCGATTTTAGTGATACCCATTTTTTGGATTCTATCCAAAGTTCCAATCATATCCTTTGGAAAATAGTTACGAAAGGAATAGGCCTGAACTCCAAAGCTATCCTTGAACAATGGTTTCGATTGCTTCTTTTGCGCTATGCATTGAGTGCATAGTGTTGCAATAAGTATAGAAAAGATCAATGTATTTTTTATCATTATATATTCTTTGAAACTAATATACAACTTCCAATTTATTATTTAGGAATTTTGTAGTATACCCTTTTAACTGAAAAATCTTTAGTATCAATTTCCATCCAATCAACATTCCTTCCGTAGGCTGATCCCCCAGTTAAATGGATGACATCAATTTGATATTTTTTCTCATCCTTAGGAAATCGTTCTACAAAATGTAGGTGTCCAAAAAGCAAAATGTTGACTCCTTGGATTGCTTCTAGAAATTCTTTTTTATCCTTCAATCGCAATAACCTTGGACGATAGGAAAACTTTAATGGATGATGATGAAGATAGACGGTGATTACAGGACTTTTTTCACGTTTGCGAATTTCAGATAGAATTTCTTTTAACTCGGCGATTTGAGATTTACCCAATTCACCAGTTGTACCTGGCCCGACTTCGGCCTCCATTGAATCCAGTCCAATAAAATAATGATTTTTAAATTTATGTACTAGCGGGAAGTCGTAAAAGTTGTTGTCTTGTGGGCCAAAGTAATTATTTTTTGGAGGTAGAAGGTCTTTGAAATAGTTGTTAAACCGGCTTCTTCCAGCGATGACAGGTCCGATCCCAAAAGCCTTAAGGTCATGATTCCCAGGGCAGATTAAAAGATTGAAATTATTTTTCGTTAACGCCCCTAAGATTTGTCTACACTCCATGAAGTATCTTTTGGAAGTAGAACTTTGGACTAGGTCCCCGGAAAGTACAATAATCGGTTTGGTTTTTATTTTACTATAGTGCTGGATAATTTTTTTGACGAGAAATTGAGGGTTGTCACCGCTATCAGGGTAATGGAGGTCGGAGATATGAATTATTTTCATTTACTAAAGTTGGAAATATTTAAAAACAACATTGTCCAAAACGATCCAAAGAAATATTATAAGGTACAAAGTAACGGTAATCAATTTAAAAAAATTCCAATTTTCCTTTTTGAGTAGACTAATAATAATGAAAATAAAGCTACTAAGTGTTAGGAAAAAAATTGGATCGATGTAATATATGGAAAGCCTTTGTAAGTAGCTTTCTGGATAGAGACTGAATTTAACTTCAAAGAGGAAATAAAGCCAGGCGATCAATGCGATTAACAGACCAAATGCTAGGTTGGCGAAGAATGATTGCTTGCCAGCTATTTCAATGTGGTTATCCAATGGTTCCATTTAGTAATTGGGTATTGAGCATATTATGGGCTGTGCAATTTACGGAAAGGGTGGGAAATGGGGTATTGTTGTGGGTGGGTCACGCTCAAGGGGTGTCTTAAGATATGGGGTGACTTACGTGCGCACGCGCAAGTCACCCCATATCTTAAGACAACTGGTCAGTCAATTTACCCCCCTAAATTCACCCCTAAACCCCGTAAACACAATGTGATTTTTCGCCAAACCCATTTTTTTTACCCTTCACTAAAAACTCATTACCAGGAACTTACACCCATTCTAAAAAATTATTTTCATTTCAATTTATGGAATTTCAATAAAATCCCGTCTATGTATTAACAAACATTCAAAAAAATGAAATTCTCAGCAAACAAATTTTACTACCTCCACAACTTCGGAATTGACTATCAAACCATTTTCTTTTCACAAAGAAATAAAACCTATTTCCTCGAAAAGATCTCTAAGTACATTAAACCTTATGCTAAAGTCATCGAAGTAAAACTTGCCGAAAACCAATTCCACATCCTGATCAAAACTAACGAAAATTATAACGGTCAAGACTTAAATAAAAATATCGGAATTATGCTTAGATCATACACTAGAGCCATCAATAAACAAGAAAATCGAATCGGATCTCTTTTTTGTCAAGGTACTAAAGCCTTTGCCAGGATTTCTGAAATCCCTAGTAAACTTAGGGATTTCATCGCTCCTTTTATTTCATTAATCAATAAAGGAATGAGCGTAAATTTTGGAGAAACAGTAAAACTATTTATAAAAGCGTTAAAAGATTATACAAAAATAAATATCGAGCAAAAAACGTTTACAAAACACAATTTTAGTTTTAAAGAGGTCTTTAACCATCCTTTATCAAAACTAGAAGCAGTAAAAGATACTTAGTGCAGAAGGATGAATCGTTGAGTCTTTATTTGTGCATTGAGCTTACCAAGCATTTTCCTCAAACACTTCTGCTTCGGTTAGCATCTCCGTGCGATCCTTTAACTTTTCTCGTATTTGCCCTACCCTTTCTGGACTAACATTATCAGCTTTTTTGCTAAATGCATTATTCACAAAAGCTATAATTCCAGAAATGGTCGCGTCGTCCAGATCATCATTTTGCTTCAATCCTGGCATTGCCAGATTCATTTCATACAACTTATCATTCACATGAATTGGACCTTGGATTCCTTGCAAAATAATTGCAGCCAACTTTCCATTGTCACCTTCGACATATTGGGAGTGTAAAATGGGCGGAGCTAAATTTTCTTGCCCTCTGCCATTCATGCCATGACAAGAACTGCAATATAGACTGTAGGCTTCAAATCCAACAGTTCTTCGGTCCACCCAACCAGGAACATCAGCTGTAGGGCCAACCTTATTCTTCTTTTCAATATTAGAATTTACCGAAGCCCATTGTTTCATTAATTTACTGTTCGGGCTGGCATGCGAAGCAATAAAGTCCATAGACAAATGAGAAAGCAATGCCTCGCTATGCAAAGTTTGGTTTTCGTATTTTCGAATTAGACCTTTTACTATATCTTGAAAAGTTTTGGTCGCCGGCAATAGATGACAAAGTTGTAAATCCAATTCTGCATGATTTTTCGAAACGATCGATTGTATTATTTCCTCCGACAATAAATCCGAATGAGATTTAAGAATATTTAAAATATGGTAATCTACTTCCAAAGAACTTTGCTGAGCAGCTTGAGCCAAATGACTTGATTTTAATTCACCTAGGCCCTCTAATACCCAAAGGCCATGAATTACACCATAGGATAAATTTTTCTTTTTAAAATCTACAATGGCCTCTGCTAACAATATTTTCCATTCTGGGTGAGGATTACTAATGATATGTTTCTGAGCTATTCTTCTTTGTTCCATGGAAGCCGCCCCAAGAAATTGAACGATTTCTTTTTTACTCGTTTTCTTTTCCCATGCACTGAAATTATTATTCCTTTCTTGTTTACTATTTGTGATCCAATACAAACGACCTTTGTCTTTAATTTCGTAAAGTTTTTTCTCTAAAACAATCTCCCTTAAGTAATGAGTCATATAAGCAGTATGCTGAATTATTCCTTTTCTCAAGTCAACCACAAACATTCCGTTGGAATGATGCGGAAATAAGTTTACGGGTCGAAAACTTTCCGCTTTGCTCAATAAAAACTCATCGCCGGCTATCGCATGCTTATAATCCTGAGAAAATGGTAACCTGACATTTCTTTTATACTGCTTAATTCCATTTACCTCAGGAATGCAGGTAAAGGCAGCTCCTTCAAACCCAGGGCTCCCTTCCATAATTAATGGAGAGCAAGCAGAAGTCATATTCACTAATTTGCCTTCGGAATCCAACACTCCATCCTGGTATCCCCGATTCAAAGCTGTTGCTTGGAAAGGATAAACACGGTTATTTTCGGAGAATTGATTTTGTAGTCCTTCTTCGATTTTAAGAAAATCATTCCCTTCCATTGTATTTGGCAAAACACG
>CALGJW010000142.1 GCA_937930025.1 uncultured Saprospiraceae bacterium
AGACCACAAACCAAATTCCTTAATTCGAATTGAGGAACCAACAGAAGAAATCAACGTTTAAAATGGAGTTTAGAACACCTTTATACTTGATCCTTTACTTTATTATCTATTTAATTTTCTCAGGCTGCTCTTACAAAACAAAACAAGCAAAATCGAATGAGAAATTAGATCAAGAAATCTCTGCTTTATTTAAATTGGATTATGATTCAGTTTCTTTGAGAAAAGCAGAATTAATTCTGAAAAAATGTAAAAAAGATGAATATAAAATAGGTATTGGAAATACATTAAACTTTATTGGATTACTTTACGAACATCAAGAAAATAACAATTTAGCTCTTGAATTTTTTAATGATTGTCTGGTAGTGAGACGTGAGAATAAGGATAGCATTGGGATAGGAAATGTAAAATGTAATATTGGTTATACTTACTTTAAACTCAACGAAGATGAAAAAGGACTTCCTGAGTTCTTGAAAGGAACTTCAATCTTAGAAAAATTAAATAGAAGTAGTCATTCTGATAAAAAGAAGATCCAAAATTCATTGGGAAATGCCTATACTAATTATGCTATTTATTGGTTAACAAAGGAGGAAGAGAACAAATTCTATTTATGGACAGAAAAAGGCAGTAACCAATATTTAGCATCAGGAGACTCCTCATCTTATATTTCAACTCAGATAAATCTGGCTAACCATTATTATATGGTTGACAGTATTCAAAAAGCAGAAATAATTTATGAATTGGCCGCTGACTACTTTATGGCAAAAGGAGATGAGAAAGGACTTTCGCATGCGATAACAGGAAAAGCAAATACAGCTTTGTATAAAGGAAACTTTGATAGAGCAGAAAAACTCTTCAAAGAGGCAATCGCACTACATGAAAAAACAGGAAATAAAAGCGGCGTGTTTAATGGAAATCTGAATTTATGCTATGTTCTGATCGACTCAGAGCGGTTAGATGAATTTGTTCCACACATTGAGAAAAACTCAAAAATATTTGAAGAAGAAGGTCGATTTGATGAGAAACAAGAACTTGTTGAAGTCATAAAAGAATTTTATGAATTAAAAAACAAGCCAGACTCTATTAGCAAATACACTATTCTTCAGTACGAATATGCGAACGCTGCACTTTCAGAAAAAACAGCAAAACAAATAAAATCACTCACAAAAGATTTTGATATAAAACAGGGAGAGGCAAGATTAAAAGAAGAGACCGCAACAAGCGAAAAAAACAGATGGCAACGGAATTCCATTTTTGCTGCACTATTGGTTTCATTGTTCTTTTTCTGGTCGGTAAGAGATAAGCTCAAAACCAAAATGGCAATTGCTATTGAAGAAGAAAAAAAGAAAACAGACAACGCCATTAAAAATACGAATATAAAAATTCTAAGTAGCACGCTGGAATCAGAACAAAAAACCCGAAAAGAAATTGCCAACAAACTGCATAACAAAGTGGGCAGCCAATTTGTGGTGGTAAACTCTGGAATAAAAGAATTGACAAAATCGCTTGACCTTAAAAATGAAGATTCAGAGAAGTTACAAAAGTATGCCTCAGTAATGGATGAAATTTACGGAGGTCTAAGAGAAGTGGCACATCAACTAAATGACGAAAGCAAATCTTCTCTACCTGAGTTAGTTCAAAACTTCATCAATTCGTTTTCTGATTTAGGAGATACTAAGATTTCTCTTTTAAAAAGTGGAGATTTCAATGATGTAGATTCAAAAACAACTAGTGCCTTATTTGAAATAATATTAGAACTTATCGCTAACTCCATTAAATATGCAGAGTCCAGTAAACTCTCGATTCAATTGGATGCATTTGAGGATGAATTGAGCATAGCGGTAGAAGATGATGGAAAAGGATTTGATATGGCAAAAATTTCTGGCTCTGGAATGGGCATTGAAAGTATCAAAGAAACCGTAATTGAATTAGGTGGAAAATACCAATTTGATTCAAATATTGGAAAAGGAACTACCATACTGATTGATATACCTATTTCATAAAATCCAACAACATGAAAAACCCAACCCTAAGAGTCGTTATCGTAGAAGATCAGGAATTAGCGAATGAGGCGTTTTTTAAATTATTGAATGAAACACCTGGCATGACTGTGACGACAAGAGTAAAGTCAGGAGAAGCAGCGATCGAAGCAGCAAATACAAAAGACTTGAATCTTATCTTGATGGATATTGAATTGGAAGGAGTTTTAAATGGAATAGAGGCAACTCAAATAATCAAAAATAAATATCCTCATTTAAAAGTCTTGTTGTTTTCCACCTACATCCAAAAAAAATATGTCTGTAAAGCTATGAAATCAGGGGTAGATGGATTCATTTCAAAAAATAATAACTTCTCCTTTCTCACGGAAACCATATCTAAAATCTGCAACAAAGGAGAAAAAGTATTTTGCTCTGAAGTATTAAAAATTATACCTGAGTGTTTAAAAAATGATGATTTAGAATTTAGCGAAAGAGAAAGACAAGTTATTTGTTTAACGGGCAATGGATTAAAAGTACAAGAGATAGCGGATAAACTCTTCCTCAGTTACTCAGCTATCGAAGGGTACCAAAAAAGAATAAGAAAAAAATTAGGATTTGACAACGTTGGAAGGCTGGTCGCCTGGGCAGCCAAACAAAACTATTGTGATGAATTTGATTGGGAAGAAAACTAATATCGAAGTTGAATAATTACTAAGGAATTCCTTAATCAAGTTTAGGGAATTTGGAATTAATTAGGCACACGTTTTTTGGTTCTTTGTATTGTAAACCTGTATAACCTCAGATTAGCGATACAAAATTCAAAAAACCAAAAACAGTATGAACTTTCCAGAAATTGAAAAATTACTTGCAAACCCTTTGACGTTTGATAAAAGCAAAATCGATGAATGGGTTGCTCCAAAAAAAGTTATCATTAGAAAAGAAAAAGTAGATGCTAATGGTTCAATTATTCCTGGCGAATTTGAAACTATTGAATTTACGCCTCCTCAAATTTCACATTCGGAAATTGTAACTATCATTCGTAGAATCTTTGACTTGAACGAAAACGCCAACTTGGGAGAAGCCCATACAGGCAGGTTAAAGAAACTCAATAATAAGAGCAGGAAGAAACGCAATAAGGGTTTTCATAAAGATCTCCGAAAGAATCCCAAGCTAAAAAAAATCTATGCAGAAGGAGACTCTTGGATGGAACATCCTTTCCTCAAAGACATCGTGGATCATCTTAAAGTATTGGGTAAAGGTAAGTATGCAATTTACAGCTCAGCAGCTGCCGGAGATTGGCTGACAAACATTGTTCATGAAGGAAAGTATTTAACAGAAATCTCAGTAATACAACCTGACATAATCATCTTGAGTGGTGGCGGTAATGATATCATCGGAGGCAAAAAACTTTCTATGATGATTGATGGAGTGACTGGTCCTTTAAAACCTAAGTTACAACAACTAAAAAATTCTTCTGGTGAGGAAATAAAAGACTTCTTAAATCAGGATGAATACTTTAGTAAAATAATGACAACCGATAGACTCAAAGATGAAAACGAATGTAGAAAATTTGTCGATGGAGCGATGTGTTTATCCAACGATTTCCTTTCACTTGTTTGGGCATTCGAACTTCAATATAAGTATGTCATTTCAAACATATTGAAGAAACACCAAACAACAAAAATCTTGATTCAAGGGTATGACTATTGTATTCCTACCAAGAAAAGAGGTGGATTATTTAGATTAAAAAAATGGTTTTTTAACACCATTCAAAACAATGGAAGGTGGATGTATGACGCGCTTTTGTATAGAGGTATTTCTGATCCAAAAACACAAGAGAACATCATGTTTGCATTTATCTATTTATTCAATGAAATGTTGGCAAGAGTCGCGAATAGCAATATTTCAATTGGAAAAACAATAGGACCAAATGGCGAAGAAATCAATTCTACTGGCAATGTTTACCACATAGACTGTAGAGGCACTGCAAGAAAAAAAGATTGGTTTGATGAAATGCATCTCAATTCAAAAACATTTGGCAAAGTAGCTCAAACCTTTTTCAAGTGCATTGAGCACAAAACAGATAGAAAAGAAAAAACTTTTAGAGTCACTGAATAACCTAATTTTTAACCAAAAAATCTTAACAATGACCAAATTTCCAAATACAGAAGCTCGAAGAGCAATTAGCAAAGAGAAAAGAGAAAAAGCAGCAAATATCGCTTATGATCGTCCACACGAAGAACATGTCCCAAATGGCGATGAGGAATTACCTAAAAAGGTAATGAGTTTCACAAAAGGGTTACTCCATAACACTACCACAGGACTAATTGAAAATGAAGATGATTTTCAAAAGTTCGTTGATGGTATTTGCTCTGGTGACCCAGAAATAATTAAACAGACTCCGCTTGGGCCAAATGGTGATTGGAAGTCAGACAAAGGCCAACGAATTAAAACTGTACGTGCATGGGAAAGCGCAGGAGCAGGCTTAGCTTTCGACTTGCAAGGACCAGATGCTCAAAGTGTAACCATGCCTCCCCCACCAGCTTTAGGTTCAGATGAATTGACAGCTGAAATGGCCGAGGTATATTGTCAAGCAGTATTGAGAGATATTCCTTTTACTGAATTTAGTAGCCGAAATGAGGTACAAAATTGTATCGATGGATTAAATCAACTACCATTTTTCACAAACGATTTTCGCGGAGGAGAACCAGATTTATCTTCAGAATCTGTGTTCCGTGGCTTTACGGAAGGTGATCAAGTGGGGCCGTATCTTTCACAATTCTTGTTGTGTGGGAACAATGGTCGCAATAAAAAAGGTGAGCCAACGGAATTCGGAATCAAAGACGGATTGATCAATTATGGAGCCATCACGATTGACCAACAAGTACGTCAAGCAGAGCAGAAGGATTACATGACCGAGTGGAAAGAATACATTGATGTACAAAATGGTGCTGACTTTAGAGGACAGGAGGACTATGCATACAGGCGAGTGAGAAGATTTATTACTACTGGAAGAGACTTAGCGACTTACGTGCATTATGACGCATTGTATCAAGCATACCTCAATGCCTGTCTCATACTATTAGGCCATCGTGCTGAATTTGACAAAGGAGTGCCTTTCAAAGGTAATGATACAAATGATAGGCAGCAGGGCTTTGCATTATTTGGCGATCCTCATATTTTGACCTTGGTAACTGAGGTTGCTACCAGAGCTTTGAAAGCAGTGAGATTTCAGAAATTCAACATTCATAGAAGATTGAGACCAGAAGCACTTGCTGCACGTATGCAAAAAATGACTGCAATAGAAAGTGCGTTAGATCAGGACACAAATGATAAGTTGAAAAACATGTATGATGCATTGAATAATGCGGGCATTTTCACACTACTCAACCATGGAAACAAATTACTTCCTATGGCATATTGCGAAGGCTCTCCTATGCACCCATCATACGGTGCAGGACATGCGACAGTAGCAGGTGCTTGCGTGACTATCTTGAAAGCTTTTTTCAATCACGATCTTTACATTGATATTTCGCAAGATGGCTCTTCGATGAAGTTGGTAAAAGACAAGCCAGCAGTAGGTCGAGCATTGGTTCCAAGTTCCGATGGAAAAAGATTGGAAGTAATCGAAATCGGTGAACCAATGACCCTCAACGGTGAATTGAATAAATTGGCAGCCAATATTTCAATTGGTAGAAACTGGGCAGGGGTTCACTATTACTCAGATTATAAAGAGTCGCTTTTGATGGGTGAAAAGATTGCTATTGGATTACTTCAAGAGCAAGACATCACCTATAATCCAGCGGAAAATTTCCACCTTAACCTCAAAAAATTTGATGGTACCGACTTGGTAATCGGAGTTAATAGGAATCCTCCTGCTAAAAAAACAGCCACATAACCAAGAGGAACTCCTCACACTTTTTAGAAACACCTAAAAAAGAGCCCTCGGCGTCAGTCGAGGGCTTTCTTTTTGCCTTTGAATTAGAACTGAATATTTGGCCTCACTCTAATGGACAGACACACTATGTGGCTTGGTATAAATTAAAGTCCTGAACGCAAATCCTGATAAAGAGTACTTTCTGCTCTATCTAATTTTCTGGCGGCATCGGTTATTCCCCCATATTCTTTTTTAGCCCAATTTGCTAAATCTTTATTAAACTGGGTTGAAATTTCTTTATGAGTTAAGCCTCTTTGGAAGTACTTTGCATTGGATTCACTATTCTCCAAACCAGCCTTACTCCATTTTTCAAATTCTTTCAAAGCAAGAGCGCAAGATTCTTCTTTATTATTACCACCAACTACAAAAGCTATGATGAGTGATGCTATTTGCTGCAAATCACGAAAATTACCTGATAGCCTGTGATTCGTAATGAATTTTTCAATCTTCTTATTCCAAATGAACGATGGAGAGTTTTCAAAATTAGATAACTGGCTCCATGTAGCTTCCCAATACTTTTTTATGTCTTCTTTTGATTCTCGTAAAGGAGGAATTTCTACAATAAAGCGAGCTATCCTATCAAAGAAATCTTTGTCCAATGTTTGATTCTTTAAAATATTAAGAGGCTGGTTACTTGCTGTTATTAATTGAAACTTTGCAGTAGATGGTTTGGTCTCTCCTATCGGATAAAACTCGCCCGTTTGCAATACTTGCATTAATTGACGTTGTAGTGGTTTGGGTAAAT
>CALGJW010000143.1 GCA_937930025.1 uncultured Saprospiraceae bacterium
TAGCTTTCCAACATTTATGGTACAATTTCACAGACAGTCAAGCGCTTATTGCGAGTGGTTTTAGTTACTTATTTTTATTAAGCCTGATTCTTTTCGCGAATTCCTATCTAAAGTTGCACCAGCGACAAGCAAAATATTTTGAAATAATATTAATGCTAAGCTGCTTAAGCATTTTGTATACATAAGCAAGTAATTGGCAAAACCAGGTACTCTGAAAAATAACTACATTTATAATAATAAGATCAATGTACAAGAAGTTGTACTCAAATTACTAAACAGTAGTTTGAGTAAAATATTCTTCTCCTTTCACCCAAAAAAAAACATCCCTAATCAAAATGATTAGAGATGAAGATTTCAACAAAAAACATGCATCCTATATTTCAAGGAGCGGAAATCAAAGTTCTTTAGGGTTAATGACTTCTACCCATTTTCCTGGTTGGCGTGCACTGATGGTATGATCATACATCGCTTCGCAGGAAACTGCAGGCAAATAATATTTTCCAGGATAAGCAGCATTTAACTGCACTGTATATGTCTTCGATTTAGCATTCGCAATATTAAAATATGAAAATACTCTATCGTCTTTTATGTCTCTATAAGTAGGCTTTGCTTTATCAATTGCCCTCGACAAATTATCCATTCTTACGTTGTGTATTTCCCAACCTGAAGGAAAAATTTGCGTCAAAGCCATTTCTTGGTAGTTAATACCTCTTCTACCTGGGTTTGTTACTGTAACCTGTGCATAAAAATCCATTCCTTGCTCAATTTGAGCTGGGTCAATTAACTTTCCTTTTAAGTTTTTGTATTCTACGGTCAATTTCAAATCATTTGCTGCCACAGTTTCATCTCCGATTATAGGCTGCCCCGAAGTGATTAATCGAGCATACAATAAACCATTCGTTGTTGTATTCTTCAAGCTTAAGCTTTGACTCGCAGTGCCTCGCACAGGAATTTCAATTTGCATAATAGGACTAGAAGAACCCGCGTTAATCATGGGCTGTCCATCTATGCTGTAAGCAAAATTAAACTCCTTTGAAATTTTTTGTACACCTATATATTTACCTATTGCCAATAAGCTGTAAGCAATCGTTTGCGTACTGTGCCATCTGTCTTCACTAAGCGCTTTAGAAATCGATTGCAACAATTCAGCTCCGGTTTTTTTATCTCCCAATATAGTTAAAGTTTCCAATATCATAGCACGATCTCGCACGGCTGATCCAAAACTATAGGATAATTCCTGATAATCTTTTACTTTTGTAGACATATTGTTGACAATATCTTCTGCAACCTCTTTTTGACCTGCTAATGCATAGCATGCTGCTAAGCGCCATTTAGTCGAATTAGAAAGTTTAGGCATCTCTCTTAAACGATTCATTGCTCCTAAGTCTGGTGTTTTAGCTAAGGCCAAAACATACAATCTGTAAGATTGTGTCAAATCACTATTGTGGGTATAAAAACCTAATTTATTTTGCTCAGGATCCCAACGTTTGGCTAGCTTCTTTTGAAGCTTCAAGGCTCGTTCTATCATTAAAGGAGGCGTGGAATAGCCTTTTTCTTTAGCTTCTAAGAGAAAGTGACAAACATAATTTAATGCCCAAGGATTACGACTGGAATTTCCAGGCCAATAGGCAAATCCACCATCTCCCATCTGAAAAAGTTTCAATCGTTCAATGGCTGCTTTGACAATTTTAGGGATTTCTACTTTTTGTTCACTATCCAACTCCATCAAGCGATCTACATACAATAATGGAAAAGCCGCGGAAGTTGTTTGCTCTAAACAACCATGAGGATAACGCAATAGATAATCCATACGACGGCCTAAGTTAATAGGAGGAATACTAGAGATTTCTAAAATAGCTTTATTCGTTCCGATGATCCCTACGGGATCAATAGACGCATTCCAGCTTTGGTTGGCTTCTACAATGTCTGTGTTTACGTTGGTGACATACGGATTAGGGTTACGCACATTCAATTCAATTTCTTGCGAAGCCGTTTCTCCTCCACCAGTTGCCGTAACCACAAATTTAGAATAACCAACATTATCCCCCACTTCTATATCAAAATAAGCCATTGCCTCTCCAGGGCTAGAAAAGTTTAAACTTTGTTCTGTGCCTCCCACAAATTTAACTAAGCCACTTGTTTCTCTTAATTGAACATTTACCGTTTTAACCTTGTCTTCCATCGCAAAAACCGTAACCGGCAAACGTAGTTTTTCTTGAGGTCCCAGCACTCTTGGCAAAGTAGCTAAAACCATAAGTGGTTTTCGTACAGGAGTTGTTTTTTCGACATGTCCGTAAGCTCCTTTATTAGCTGCTACCACCATTGTACGGACAGAGCCTACGTAATTAGGGAGCTCTATCTTGTGTTGTGCCTTTTTTCCTTTATTTAAGAAAAACGGTCCTAAGTGACGTACTACGGGTTTGAACCTATTGGCTTTTTTCCCTTCCTTAACTTTAGTCTTCTCTCCATCTCCACCAATGCTCAAAATCCGTTCTAAATCTCCACCATATGCACCGAGTACTTTGTCGTATAAATCCCAAGTCTTCACGCCCAATGCTTCTCGAGCATAAAAACTTTTCCAAGGATCAGGTGTCTTAAAATTAGTCAAATCCAACAAACCATCATCGACTACTGCAATAGTATAAGCCATTGGTTTACCATCCGTTTCGGAGACTTCCATAACAAAAGACGCTTCTGGTTGGAGTACATCTGGCATTTTTATTTTGGGCTGTAATCTCGTATTAGGATCTTCTACCTGAATCGGAATCACTCCATACATTCTCATCGGTAAATCATTTTTCACCTGACCATGAGGTTGAATCAAAGAGACATTCGCATAAATCGTTGGCGTCATTTTTTCGGTGGCTCTAAATTTAAAGCTATTATCTCCTGCTTTTGCATTGATCCAATGGGTCTCTAGGACTTCCGTTCCATTCTCAATCGAAATTAAAGCTCTTCCTTCTTCTCCTGTAGGGATATTAATTTCTATGTTTTCTCCTACGTTGTAAGTTTTCTTGGACGAAGCAAAAGCTAGCATCGCTGCTTCTTGTCGATCGAAACCGCCATCTTCATCATACCAAGGATAACCAGCGTAGAAATAAGAACCCGCGCAATGCCCAGATGCTGGATCACAAACTCTAACTAAATACCTTCCCCAATCATTGACCTTCATCGTCCAATCTACTTTCCCATCTCTGGAAGTTGTCAATTGTACCGTTTCAATAGCGCCGTGGTGATTACCAGAATTAAACTGAGAAGTATTGTCTCTATTTTGATCCCACCACCATCTCCAATTGACACGGTATAAGCCTACGTCAAGCGTTTTTCCGCTCAATGGTTTCCCATTTTTATCAACGGCAGCAAAACTGAGTTTCCCATTTTTCTTAACTTCCAATTGTCGTTGGTCGTATTTATTTTTAGGAATACTAAGTCCAGCATAACTTGAATAAGGATGATAAACCATACTACTATTATCGATACTAAAGTCGCCACCTTTTTCAAATGCCCGAATTTTAAAATTGACTTTTAATTTCCCAGGAGCGGATTCTGTATTGCTAAAGCTGGTCGCTATTTTAGCTTTCCCCGTAGCATCAACTTTACCATCGTATAAAATAAAAGGTTCTGTCTTGACCTTTCTCCTAGGATCATCAAAAGTAAAATCTTTAAAAGAATCGAAGTGAGTACCCATAGAACGCAATTGTACCTCTACCTTAGTTTTCAAATCTTTGGCTGGTGCACCGTGCAACCAATTAACCGATAAGTCTCCTTTAAGCATTTGATCATCAACAGACAATTCCTCCTTCCCAAAATCTAAGTTTATCTTAAGTCGATTCGGCTTCACTGTTTCTACCTTCAAATATTTTTGAAAGCTAGCACCTCCTATTTTTACTTCTGCTCTCCAATTTCCTGTTGCGGATTCGGGAGTCGTAGCACAAGCCAATGGATAGATGTTATTAACATTTTCAATGCTTGTCATTTTATGGTGAATCTGCCCACGAGCATCGTATAATTCAAAACTAATGGGATGATCTGGTGGCAATTTTCCGGCTTTATCCTCCAGTACAAAATTTAGATAAATAGAATCTCCAGGTCGCCATACGCCTCTTTCCCCATAGATAAATCCTTTTATTCCTTTTTGAGTACGCTTCCCCGATACGTCAAATCGACTTAATGACAAAGAACTTCCATCAATCAATCTTAGATAAGCTCTTTGCTGATCGTGATCCGCCATAACGATAAAAGGTTTTCGTTCTAAATCATCAATTGTCACCATCCCAAGATTGTTGGTGGATACAGAACGCATCAATTGCTGCTGATAATCATAAAACTCTAAATGTACTCCTTCTAAAGGCTGCGCCGTTCTCATATCGGTGACAATCACCGTTGTGCTACCATTCGTTCCTTCTTTAGCAATCATCGCTATGTTGGAAGCGAATATATTTCTATGCACAAAATGCTCTGAATTATAATAAGCAGGATAGCAGGGATCATTTCTGTGTTTGTAAGAATAGCCACTATACCGTTCAAAGCCTTTCATGATGGATCTTATCTCTCCATCTTGATCAAAAGGATTTTCTACCAATTCCATTCCTTGGGTGGCGCTATCATCTCCTTCGCAATTGTAATCAGCATATCCTTTTCTAAATCCTATTCGTACTTGGTAAATCGCATATGGATCCGTCACGATTAGATCTCGAAGATCAAGTGCATACCTTGTCCATTCTCCTGAATAAGCATTAGGTTTTAAATCTCTAAGAGAAATTTTTCTTTGCAAAATGATCCGCCCAACACGCGCCATTTCTCCACCATAATTATGACCATATTCATAATCGTATTCATTGTAGTAGTTCGATCTACCATCCAATTGATTCGTTTGCAGAAACTGAAGAATGTTATCGTTATATATTTTAAATACTTCTACATCTACTTCATTCAAACTAATCGCTTCAAAAGGAAGTACTAGTTCATCAGAACTTGGCATAATCACCCCTTGACCAACTAACCTTACTTGAGGTTTGCTATCGACAAAGGTGATTTTCCATTCACTCGCATATTGCATCTTGAGCTTATCCGTATTTTGAATACCTGGAGAAACTTTTATTGTTCGACTACCTGTAATCCTCTTGGTGGGATACACCCTAAGTTGGTTTCCATCTACTGTAAACTTCAATTTTCCCGTATGATCTTTAATACTTACTAAACCATTTAGATTTTGTGATTGCAATAAAGGATCAGAAAATTGTAATATAAAGTATTGATCTTGTTGTTGAATCGTCTTTGCATTCATCACCTTGAAATTCCCCAAAGCAGGAATCATCACTTTCTTATTGCCTGTATTCTTTATACCTAGCGGACTGCCCTTCCAATTTAAAACTAAGTCCATATCTTCCTTTGTTCGAATAATTGAAGAAACGACAAATTCATGGTTCAAACCTTGTGGATGACTCCACCGAATGGGCAAATCCTTTCCATTGAATCGAGCGCTAAGTAATTGCTCTATTTCTTGATGATCTGCTTCGTCAGAAACAAATACTTTTCCTGATAATTCCTGCTCTTTAGTAACCGTACCTACGCTCTGTATTCCATCCACCGAAACCTCAAAGAATAGTTCCTTTGTTCGAAAATCGAATTCAAAAGTGCTAATCTCAGCAGCAACGTTTTGGAAAAGCGATTTAAGCGCTACTTTTCCAACATAATTTTGATTGGATGCCAGAAGATCTTCCGGCGTAAATAATAAAGTTCGATCATCCTCCCAGATAGCATTTCCGCTAATTTTAGGAGAGAACCAAATCAGATCATCGTCAGCCTCCGCTCCTATTTCGTCTTTATCAACAACGGCACTTACAAAACGCACTCGAATAGGTGCCGCTTTAGACATTACTCCAGAAGTGTAGGCATAAACATAATTGTTTATTTTATTAGACATGAGTTTTGCCTTATACTCTTTCTTACAAGAGAATTGAGACAAAGTTAGGAATACAAAAAATACTAAAAATGAAAACTGTTTGAATTTGGGGTTGAATAGAATTGGCATTATTAATTAAATTTAGATTAAACTAATTTATAATATGATTATACGATAAAATTCCATTTAGATGCACACACAACAAATATTTTTTTTCTATGACAAATATATTACTGTGGATCGCTAAAAACACAATAAACTATTATTCGTTGCTAATTAGTTATTATTTGTAAGG
>CALGJW010000144.1 GCA_937930025.1 uncultured Saprospiraceae bacterium
TACATTCCATTGGCATCCGTAAAGGCCGAATCAATAGGCATTCCCATATCATCATAAAGGATAACTAAAACATTACTTAATCCAACTTCTGAAGGATCTTGTATTCCATCTCCATCTGTATCAATCCAAACAAAATCTCCAATATCTGCTGTCGGTACTAAACCTGCATCAACAGATAAATCATCTCCCATTGTTGCATCAAAATCAAAGCTAGCTGTTTGTCCATTTGCTCCAGCATCACTATCGTTATCATCTGTTGAGCCGTTATTTGTTGTTGTGAAAGTGTATTCTGTTGAGCCAGGAACAGTGCTGGTATCGAATTCAACATAGTAATTTCCAGAAGGTACATCGGTGAATAAATAATTACCGTTTGCATCTGTGATTACAGTATCTAAAGGATTACCTGTAAGTGCATCGTATAGAATTACAGTTACTCCTTCTACTCCTGGTTCTCCAGAGGTTTGTTCTCCATCTCCATTACTATCGATCCAAACGGTGTCTCCGATGTTGGCGATTGGAATAATTCCAGCATCCACGTTAAGATTATCTCCCATTGTTGGATCAAAACCAAAAATATCCGTGAATCCATTTTCATCTGCATCACTATCCAAAGCGTCATTGCTTTGATCCATAGGGGCAAAGTCAAAATCATCTATATTAGGACTGGTTGAAGGATCAAAACCAACATAATAATTTCCTTGAGGCACATCTTCGAAAAGATATTCTCCGTTAACATCGGTATAAACAGTGTCTATTGGAAGTCCAGTATCACCATCGTATAGAATAACCGTAGCGCCTGGGATACCAACTTCGCCAGGATCTTGGACACCATCTCCATCTTCATCAATCCACACAAAATTGCCAATATTTGCTACAGGGATGAGACCTGCATCATGATCAAGATCATCTCCCAATAGCGGGTCAAAAGTGAAGGAAGGTCCTTCCCCATCACTATTTGCTTCACTATCGTTAGTCCCATTACCAGTATCTGGAGCTGTATAAATATAATCTTGCCCTCCTGGACTAGTAGAGTAATCGTATCCTATGGAGTATTCTCCGGCAGGAACATTTGGGAACAAATAGTTACCAGTGTTGTCAGTAAATGTTGTATCAATTGCAACAGGAGAACCAGAGCTCCAGTCATAAAGAATTACCATCACATTCATTACTCCTGCTTCTGATGGATCTTGAATTCCATCCTCATCTGCATCTACCCATACATAACTTCCTATATCCGCAACTGGGATTAAACCAGCATCATGCGTAAGGTCATCTCCCATACTAGCATCAAAACTAAAAGTAGGAGTTTGTCCTGCTGAGTCTGCTTCGCTATCATTAGCACCATTCCCTTGGCCGGAATTTGTAAAAGGGTAATCTTCAACTCCAGGAGTTGTACTTGTGGTGGGGTCAAAAGTGATATAATAATCACCTGTAGGAAGATCTTCGAAAAGATAGTTTCCGGAAGCATCCGTATAAACAGTATCAATAGGTAAACCCGTTACTGCGTCATACAAAATGACTTGCACATTTTCTGCTGCAGGTTCACCTGCATCTTGAATACCATCTCCGTTGGCATCTAACCAAACTACATCTCCAATATTTGCTAGATATACTTCAAATGTTTGAATATCCTCATCATCTTCACTTTGATTGCCACTGTCATTATCTGACTCTGAATCAATATCAGTTAAATCTTGATTGGTTAATTGAGCAATATTTTGAACTGTACCTGCTGCTAAAATACTTCCGCTCAATTCAAGTGTTTCACAAGCTCCTGTGCTCAGAGAACCAACAGTCCATATGCCAGAAGTGGTGTTATGAACATAAGAGCCAGCAGAAGAACTATAATTTACGTAGCCTAAATTGGCAGGCCATAAGTCTTCGATTTCAACCAAGTTGGCCGTGTGGATTAATCCACTATCCGGATTGGATCTATTACATACAGTAATACAATAGGTAATTATATCACCAAGTCCTGGATTAACAGGAGCAGGGCAAAAGCTTTTTTCCACCTCTAAGTCAACGCAATTCTCACTTTGAATAGTCCAAATTGGAGAAACTGTTGGACATAGCTGAAGAGAGCTATATCCTTTAACTATATAGTCACCGGGTTCAGTCGGTCCTGACCATGAATTAGTTGTTGTTACTGCTTTAATTATTTCAAATCCGCCATCCAGCAAGTACCATTCATAACTCGTAAATCCTGGATCCGTGGTCAATGTAGCTGGTGCAAACCCATAACAGAAAATGGTGTCTCCACCTATATTCATATTGCCACTGGGAAAAACATTGATTGTTACTATTTCGGATTGAACACAACCATCTGCAAATGTAGTGGTTACCGTAAAATCATAGAATCCACTTGAAGGTGCAGTAAATATTGGATCTGCTACATACGGGTTATCCAAATAAGTTACTGGAAACCATTCTATTTGTATAGATTGTTCGTACTCAGAAGGAATATCCAGCTGTAGATATTTTGGTTGATCTACGCAAGCTAATGAATCCAATACATTGATGTCAAATTGCACTAAACCTTGAACTACTATGGCATCATAAACTGGGCATTCCCCAGTTTGTCCGCTAATATTTACTATAATTTTATTCTCTGGTGAATACACGCCAAAGAATATACTATCTCCTTCAACTCTCTTATAGCCTTGTGATTCGTCGTTTATATCAAAAGTATAATCTCGACAGACTGCCATACCCAATTCTTGACCTGTACAAAGGATAGCTGGATTGACAACTCCTTTTAAAAATTCAGGCTCCACTTCATCAAACGGTATAATTTCATGATCACAAGCACAGGCAGTCTCAAATTGAAGATTTAGAATAACAGGACAAGCATTTAATGCTTCAAGATCAAAACATGCCTGAATTCTTAGTGTATCTCCAGAAGAAATTAATTGGCTTGGGTATGAATCTGAACCTAAGACAGGGTCAAAATAATCAAGCTCGCCATTCGCTGTGAGATCATCGTGAAGATTCACAGTGATATCTCCTGAGTAATTAGGTCCTGGATTTAAAAGATCTATTTCATAGCAAATGGAAAGTGGATCGTCACTGCCATTACACTCACGATATAGATTTGTACTAATAGTTTCTAAAGGAGCTTTCAGGTTAATACCAAAAAATGGGTTTACTGATGATTGAACAAAGACATCACAAGTTCCACCGGTCGCGCAAACTACGTCCTCCACATATTCTTTAATATCGACTCCGAGTTTTACTTCCCCGCAACTAGTACCAGGCAACATAGATGCCAGCACTTTAAGGGTAAATTGCGCACCGTTTGGCAGATTTGTCACTCCACCAAAACAGACTTGTTGAGACCCATCAGGAAAATAAGTTAAGCTTTCTGTTCCGATACTGTACCCAGAAGGGATAGCATAATAAACAGAATTAGGCTGATAAATTATTTCAGGAGGGAAAGTTAAACATATATCTACGCTGTCCCCCGAGGCATGTGCAGAAATATTTTGGCCAGTAATTGAAAACTCAGTTGTCCCAGCATTACAATACAATTCTGCTGGTTTGGCAGTTGTAAGAATTTGAGCAAAGTCAGCAGGCACCGCACCATTTATAATAATTCCCTCACTGACAACTTCTCCTGACTCTAATGGTTCTGGACTACAAGGGTCGTTAGCTGTCGCTTCGAATCGATTAGTTGATCCTGAGACAAATTCATCACAGGAGGTTTCCAAATAAAATCGTATTACGATGTTATTACTATCAGCCTCTACTCCGACACCAGGAAATCCATTAGTATATATGTCTGGACTAAAAATATTATCGTCCGTGTAAAAAACTCTAGTTCCATTTACAGTTGCATCCGCAATTGAGTAAAAAGTACTATCTAAACTACCTGCATTCGGATAGGAAGCTTCAAATGAACCTGGAATTATGGTAGCTCCATCTATTGGTATTTCCCAATTTAGCATTAGGTTCGTTACAGTAACTGGCTTAACATTTTTTACCAATACGATAACTGGAATAGGCTCACACATATCATATGTTTCTATTCCATTCGGAAGAATAAAATCTGCCTGTATTCCTGTTTCTCCAAAAACGTATTCGTAACAAGTTTCTATTGTATTACAGGCAGCTGTCGAACTTGCAACTGCTGCTTGAACATCAGGATCCATACAACCTGAAGTGACTGTTACGCATACGCCAGGGGAAGGGCTACCTGCTTCTGGGCAGAAGAGCATAGTTGTTCCAATATTAAATTCTACGCTTGCACCTGGTTCTAAATCAGGCAAGTCTATACGATAGGTATTAAATAAACCGTCAGTTGAAACATATGAAAAAGGAATCGCTGCCATGGCAGCATCATAGACGTTGTTTAGTTGGGCACTTACAGAAACTTTGATTGTTGCGGAAACACCAACATGAGTTTCTAATGAAGTATCCACTCCACTAGCCGCTATTGTTATCGTATTCAGCTCTTCACTCGAACCAGGTGTCAAACTTGAAATAATGGTTTTATCAACGGATTGACTCAATTGAGGAAAACCCTTTGTGCTATCCGCGATCGTAACGTCAAAACTTTCACGGTCATTTTTAAAAATCAAAGTATCTTGATCAAAATAGGTGTAATAAGAAACATTGTTTCCGATTGTTAAACAACTATCGAGTTCATTTCCAGCACCAGTAGCAACTGTAAAATTACATCGATAATCCAAAGCAGCAGGTGGGTCATAGGGATAACGATAATCATACACTAAGGAATAACTAGAAAGACTATCCAGCTCTGATGGACAAACCATACAGAAGTCATATTCAATTGACACGTTATCCACAAATCCATTTAATCCCACTCCAAGTCCGGGATAATTATCTAGCGTAGGATTTATTACTGAGATTCCTTTAACTCCAGTTGTATCTGTGCAATACGTTTCGCCGGCAACCGTATAGCAAGCCTGATCAATTACGCTTTGTACGGTAAGGGGATATACAACGCCACCCGAAGAGGTTGCGGTAGCATTGCCACAAAAAATCAGAGGAGAAAATATTGGTAAATCAATATCAGTTAATTGAAAATAAGGTCTGTATTCATTAGTATACCAACCAACGGGAGTTGGATTTTCTACTTGAAAAATATGAGAAGCCGTACCACCACAATCATCAATAGTAATATCGGTAATAGCTGATACTTCTCCTGGGCAATAGGTTTCAAATGGAAAATATTCTCTACAAACAGGCGCAGCAACTAAACAATCACTATCAAATTCGTCAAAAACTGTAAGACTAATATCAGAAAAAAGCAAAGGGTCATCATTTGGTGTAGTCCCTTGAGGCATAACCATAGGATTCTTTATAAAAACAAGGCTCGAGGTCAAATAAAGGGAATCTCCCTCTACGAGGTTATATTTAGCCACAAAGTCATCAAAGCAATTCCCATTATTTTCCCAACTGGAATAGTCGACTCCTCGACAATCCTGTAACTCAGTTTGATTTCTGATTGATAAATAAACCCTAGAGTTGTCATAAAAATCATAACTACTATTTGCAGATCCATTGACAAAATCAGTTTCGGTTATTCCATTCCAAGGGGAGTCTCCATAAAAAGTTGAAACTCCAGAAACACGATATACGGGACTAGGATCTGGATCTAAGCAACTGGGAATGTCATCAAATTCAATTGGAATAATAGTCCCGTCAGCCTTATGGACATCAAAGCCGACAATAGCCGATTTTTTT
>CALGJW010000145.1 GCA_937930025.1 uncultured Saprospiraceae bacterium
TATCACATCTGCTACCTTTTGTATCAACCCCTTATAGCTTAGAAAAAAGCCTTGCTTGTTCTCTTCGTCAATGTTTTTAGTATGATAAGCTTTGGCGGATTCCGCGATGATGATGCGATGTAGGATTTTCTCGTTTACAAAATCTATGGACGGATTCTCCTTACTGGCATGTACAAAATTATCGATGATCAAATCCAGTTTTCGATTAGGGTCCGTAATATTCATGGAATTATAGTCAATCAGATAACTAACCCAATTCCAATACCAAACAACCAGATAAAGCAATAGAAAGTGTTTATTCTCAAAATAACGGTACAAAGAAGTCTCATTGGACCCCATTTTCAAGGCTAACTTTTTGAATGTAAAAGACTCAAATCCAATTTCATCCAACAATAAAATACTATGACTGATAATGCTCTTCCCCAATTTACTCTCCAATGGGTCTTTAAGCGCCAATCCTTTAGGTATTGATATATCAGAAAGTATAAACATATACCTGCAATATAAATGATACAATTAAGTTTAGCGAAAGGCAAAACTAACATTAATCGGAGCATTACACACTATAATGAAAGTTTTATTTTTATTTATAAAAGCTTTGCATTCGTATTTGTTAGTATTACTAACTTTTATTAATATTGTAACAAATACCAAGAATGAAGGAGCAATTACAATATTTAAAAAATGATATCCCAGCGAGTATAGTTGTATTTTTCGTTGCTATTCCGTTGTGTTTAGGTATCGCTTTGGCTAGTGGGGCGCCGCTTTTCTCTGGTTTAATAGCCGGAATTATAGGGGGAATAGTTGTTGGCGCGATAAGTGGATCCAAAATAGGTGTAAGTGGTCCAGCTGCTGGATTGGCAGCGATTGTACTCTCCGCCATTGGCACCCTAGGAAGTTTCGAAAATTTCTTATTAGCTGTAGTATTGGGTGGAATCATCCAATTAATATTTGGGATACTAAAAGCTGGTGTAATCGGCTATTATTTTCCTTCTTCTGTTATTAAAGGAATGCTGACAGGGATTGGAATTATAATTATTCTTAAACAAATTCCGCATTTCTTTGGCTATGACTCGGATCCAGAAGGGGATTTTGGGTTTATGCAAGTTGATGGAGAGAATACATTCTCTGGAATTCTTAATGCCTTGAACAATATAAGTCTGGGATCCACCATAATCGGCATAATCGCCATTCTGATATTAATTCTTTGGAGTACTGTTTTATCCAAAAAAGGAAAATTCTTTAAATTGGTTCAAGGGCCATTAGTGGCGGTAGTTGGAGGTATTATATACTATGTACTAACCGAAGGTAATGCTAAATTTGGAATAAGTACAGAACATCTTGTAAGTGTACCTGTCCCGGACAACTTAGATTCATTTTTTGGCCAATTCAGTTTTCCGAATTTTGGTGCAATTACAAATCCCGATATTTGGGTAATTGGATTTACAATTGCCTTAGTTGCCAGTCTTGAAACTTTGTTATGTGTAGAAGCAACAGATAAGTTAGACCCTCATAAAAATATTACCCCAACCAATAGAGAACTGCTAGCGCAGGGAATCGGAAATATTTGTTCAGGGATGATTGGAGGGCTTCCAATAACTCAGGTAATTGTTAGAAGTTCTGCAAATATTCAGTCAGGAGGAAGAACCAAAATGTCCGCCGTTATTCATGGGATTATGTTATTAATTTCTGTGATTTTGATTCCTACTATATTGAATAAAATCCCTTTATCGGTCTTAGCGGCGGTATTGTTTATCGTCGGATATAAATTAGCTAAGCCGGCTTTATTCAAGAAAATGTATGATCTGGGTTGGAACCAATTCATTCCTTTCATTGTCACCATTCTAGGAATTGTATTTATCGATCTTTTATATGGAATTGCTTTAGGATTGTTCGTAGGAATTGTAGTGATTCTTATTAAGAGCTATCAGAATTCCCATTTCCTAAATATTGAAGGAGAAGGAAACAAAGATGGAAAAATTAAAATGACCTTGGCTGAAGAAGTTACTTTTTTCAATAAAGGATCAATTATAAAAGAGCTAGATAACTTACCAGAAAATTCCTATTTAGAATTGGATGTTAGAAAAACAAGATTTCTAGACCATGATATAATTGAAATCCTGGAGGACTTTGCCTTTAAGGCGAAGGAAAGAAATATTGACATAAAATTGATTTCAGAGAGAGGAATTGCCGAAAACCCTCCTAGCTATATTGAGTTTTTCAAACTAAGAAAAAAGGAACCATTTTACCATAACATGTAAGACAAAAAGCAGCACAAATTCACCATATCACAAATCTTAGAAATTTAATTTTATTGAATCGTAAAAATAAATTACTATAAAAAAACCTATAATATGAAAAACGAAAAAAATTCATTCAACATAATTAACTTAGTAAAGTCAGTATTCAAACCAAAGAAAACGACCAAGCCAAAAGATGAAAAAACAAAATATGAGTCTCATTTTACTTACAGGAATGAATAGCGCTCGCAATTGGTCTTGCGGTATACATTCGAAAAAAAGGACAAAATAGAACGGTAAGCAACTTATCGAAAACGACAATAGTCCAGTAAAAATAAGGTTGATTTAGAATTCACAACTTAACTAATGATATCAGCAATAAAGACATCGGCCAATTACCCAAAGTTATCTATTTTTTTGTAAAAAAGCAGTAGGCGACGAATGTTGCCTATTGCTTTATTTTATTTGTTTTGTTCCATCTTAGTGTCTATGGCATTCAATGCTGGCAAGCCGCTCAGCAACCAAAAAAATTGCGAAAACTATAGTTCTAAATTTTAATAATCCTATTAAGCTTATCACTTGAATCAACATCCCAATTACTCTATTCATTAAGCACAAAGGGAAAATAATTCTGAATCCGATTTGCGAATATTGTATGATTCTTTTTTTTTGAAAAATCCGATACATTCAAACTCTCCAATTGCAGAAAAGTGGCTTGCAACACGGAATGCTAGTATGCCATAAAGTATGTCGGGCAATAATCTTTTTTACCTAATGATGCTTAGTATTTCAATCTTTCCATCGCTGCTTCACTAATTTCTTGAAGCTTTGCAAGCTCTTCTCGAATATATTTTTCAAATTGACTCCTCTCAATTCCCAATTTGTCTTTAAGTAGTGCAAAGTAATCAGCTTCACTTCTTCCTGCTTGCAGCGCATCAAATAACCCTTGCATCCCTTCATTTTTATAGATTTTTTCCATCAAGAATCCACCTATGGCATATCTAAAATCCGTCATGTATTCTCCGTTAGACATAAGCGTTTCTAGTTTGGATAAATCCTTAATTTCAAAGTCAGGATTTTTGTGAAGAAATGTTTTCAATTTTTGAACATGCCAGGCTAATTCATACCCTGTACTGCCTCCAAAGAAAGCAGCAATTCCTTCGTCAATCCAAGGGTGATATTGTCTTGGAAATTTTAGATTAGTATAAAGGTGAACAACCTCGTGTGGATAATATTCCGAATTATTACCCGCATAGATAATCGTATTGTAATTATCTGCCATTCCTCCTGATTGCACTGGTTGGTAGCTGAAAGAAAAAAAATCTAGGCCTATTATCTGACCTAAATCTGTTGTGTTATTTGCGACAACGTAATCAAATTTAATAGGTTCTAGTTCAAACAATCCTGCAATTTTATTATTAAAATCGTTCATTTTTATTGCATTATCTTTTTGAAAATCATGATTGGGATGTATTATGTAATTGATATCACCTATTGTTTGATTTTCAAAGATTTCTTTGTGGTATTGGGTACTATTTATAAATTGATATTTATCATTATATTTTTTTGCATATACTGATATGATGTGATTTATATCTATTTTCTCAGTGCCGTTTACTGGTTGAGTATACATTGTCTTCAGTAAGTAATAATTATTCTTAACAGGCATTAACCCCATTATGGTACATTGGATAGGATCATTATTATTGACTTTTGCTCTTAATTCCATTAGTAAAGAAACATACGAATAATCGGGAAAAGCCATTTCATCATTGTTCCAATGGATGTTATTCCTTCTCACATATTCTTGAGCGTTCAGATATTTTTTCCAATTCATTTCAATCTCCTTGAAATAATCAGCATCTGAATTCTTAATATTTGAATTTACATGATAGACAATTGCTTCGTTTGACGCTGAATTATTCTGCCCTATACTAGCAGCCAGTTGTGATAGAAAAATGAGAAATAGGATACTTTTTTTCATTGTCTACTTTTTATTTGAGTTAGCAATGTTGCTTTATTGCAAAAAAATGATTGAACTTGACTGGAGACTTCCTATTTCCTACTACACTTGATTCAGCAAAAGGTTCCTTTAAAGTTTAAATCCAATTCTAGGTTAATATTCCAATCAAGCTATGCTGGTTAAATTAGTGTATCTTAAATCGAACACAACTCTTCAAGGCGCATCCAACTATTGCACCCAATAATCTA
>CALGJW010000146.1 GCA_937930025.1 uncultured Saprospiraceae bacterium
TAAATGCCATGTATGATAGAGTTGCTGTTTTCCCGCATTTCGGAACAGTTGGAGAAGTTGGAGGCGAAAGTTATTACTTTGATGATATTGAAATTTATGTTGCTCCAGTACTTTTACCATGGCTACCAGTGACATTTGAGGATCCAACTATCTCTTATGTAAACAATAGTTTTGGAAACTTGAATTCAGCCGTTATTACAAATCCAGATGCTTCAGGAATAAATACTAGTTCCACTGTACTAGAGTTAGCCAAAACATTTGGTGCAGAAACCTGGGCTGGTACAGCCATTCCATTGTCGAATGCAATTGATTTGGATTCAATAGGTGGAGATCTATTTTCTATAAAAGTTTGGTCGCCGAGAGCTAATGTTCCATTCTTATTGAAGTTTGAAGATTTGGATGATCCTGCAACAGTTAATACAGAATTAGCAGTTTCAACCACAACAAGTAACGCCTGGGAAACACTTTATTTTTACATGGCACAAGGTTCAAATTATGATGCATCTGCGAACTATGATCAAGTGGTGGTATTTCCTGATTTTGGAAATGTAGGTGCAGGAGAGGTATTTTATGTGGATGATATCATGAATGATTTCTTGAGTTCTATAGAATCTCCAGCTGCAGCATTGTATCAATTAGCTTGTTTCCCGAATCCAACTTCGGATCAATTAAACGTAAGTTTGACTTTGCAAGAAGCGCAACAAGTGGATATTCAACTAATGGATGGTTTAGGTCGTGTAGTTGATTATTTAGTTGGAGAAAAAATGGCGGCTGGTGCGCATCAGGTTGGATTTGACTTGAGTACAATTGCTAGTGGCAATTATTGGTTGGTTTTAAAAGCTGATGGAATCATTATCGACACCAAACAAGTTAGCGTAAAGTAGAACCGGAAGAACGAAATAAAAAAAGCTACCATTTCTATATTTGAAATGGTAGCTTTTTTTGAGTATTTTCCTACTGAAATTTACTTTTAAAGATTATTTTTTCTTCCAATAAACTTGAAGTAATTCCAAAGGCCAGCATAAGCCGGTGTGATTGTGTATTGCAAAGAATCAAATTCTTCAAATAAGAAATCTTCTAATTCATCACTTTGATAAGCATTTAGTTGATTAACCGGTCCTTTAAATTTACCATGATAATCCACTAATGCAATTTGTCCGCCAGTGGCAAGCATTTCTGAAGCTTTACGAATCTTGCTTTTCCAATCAACAGATCTATAACTTAACTGATAGGACATTAGGATCAAATCAAACTTTGTTGAATCATCATTTTCAGATTCTTGCTCATCCAATGCAAATGGAGATTTAGCTTTCTGATCAATGGCCATATCTACGAAATCCATTTTTATCATTTCAGCGGAAGGAAATTTGACGCGTAATTTTCTTTCGGCCGTATAAGAGGAATCTCCAACCTGAAGAATTTTCGAAGGCGAAGTTATGAAATGAAGCCATTCAATAACCTCGGTCCGTCCAAACTGGTAAATTGGAGCGACTAATTTTTGAAAAGGAGAAACAGCTTTTTGAGGTCGATTTGAGGTACGCCTTGAAGGCGTGTATAAAATTGATTCCATTAGATCAGATTTTAAATTCTACTATTGTCTGTTTTGGTACTACGAAGATAGAGCCAGAATCTGTAACTAATGTTAACCCAGGGTTAAGTTTTTAAGGTTACTAAAAGAACCAAAAGGACACAATACACTGAATTTCATTTGCTTACAGCTCATATTAATCAATTCTATCTATAAACAATTCAAATCGTTGGCCGAATTCTTTATAGATATTATAGGCAAATTCAGGATCTGACACCTCGTTTTCCAAGTGAAAAACCTTTCCCATATGCGGCTCAATGGCTATAAATCCTTGGTAATTTTCTTTTTTCAAATCAGCAAAAATGAGGGCTAAGTCAGCACTCCCCTCCCCTGCGAAGACATATTCAGGTTCATTCGGGGAAAAATCAATATTCCCCTCATCAGCTTTCATAATGGCATCCTTAACGTGAATATGCGCAATGCTATGCTTGACTTTTTGATAAAATTCGAATGAATTTTGCCAAGGGTGCGGTTCTGTTTTTGATCGATCTCTTTGAAAAATTGGATTTCCAGTATCAAAAATTAATTGCAAATCTGGTACTTCCTCTAAGAGCCTTAAAGTATGTTCCGCGGAAAATCCTCCCCAGTTCATACAGTTTTCATGTAAAGCTTCAAGGCCAGCATCTTTAAATCGGGCAACGATTTCTTGCATCCTTTTAAAGCGTTCTTGTTCTGCCTGATCTTCTCCCCAATCATTTTGCGCATATGACATTACTCGCGCATACTTCACATTTAATCTTTGCATGCGAGGAATGCACCGATTGATTTCTCCCAAAGTTATTTCCCAATCAGAATCTATTCGTTTGGACCAATTGCCAATCAAGGTTCCGAATTCCGCAACTTTGATATTGTTTTCTTCCAATTGCTCACAAACGGATTCAAATTCTTCCTCTGGAATTTCATGGATATTTGCAGAACCCGTTGTCCTTGCAGACAAATAATTCCAACCTAATTCCTTTGTCACTTGAATTTGTTTTTTCAAGTCACTCGAAGCTTCATCTGTAAATCCGGAAAGTATCATTTTAGTAATTATAAATTAATCCAAGTGCCGTTATCTTTTGCACTTCGGTAAATAGCATCTATGAGTTGAACGGATTTCATCGATTCTTCCCCAGAAATCAATGGCGCTTTATTTTGCTTTAATGCTGATATCACATTTTCAAAATTGCGTTGATGACCCAAAAAATTAATGGCATTGGGATCGTTAGCTCCTAAGCCAATTTCCGTTCCAAGCATATAGTTTTTCTTTATTACTTGGTCCGATTCCTTTTCATTCTTAAAGTCCCAAACGCGGAAGGATTCATCCCTTAAAAAAGCAGATCCTTCCGATCCACAAATCTGAATCTCTGCTGGATGACCAGTTGATGACCAACAAGAAGTAGATCCTTGAATCGTTCCTCTAGCCCCATTTTCAAATTCTAAAATGGCCACAGCGGTATCTTCCACCTCAATATTTTCATGAGTTAGTAAAGCCATTGAGGCAGATACTCGTTTTACTTTTCCCACTAAATAAATTAGTAGGTCAATAGTATGAATGGCTTGATTCATCAAAGCGCCTCCTCCATCTAAAGCCAATGTACCTCGCCAATCGGCAGAGTCATAATAAGCTT
>CALGJW010000147.1 GCA_937930025.1 uncultured Saprospiraceae bacterium
GGTCAAACTGAGCATTGATTGTACTTGCGCCAAGTAGACACAATGCTGATAAAAGAATTAGGTTTTTCATTAATCTCATCATTCCGTGGTTTCGAATAAAGTGGTGCAAATATACGTGCTAACTGAATAAAGGCACAGTTCTTAAACAGTCAATTCTTTAACTTTATTTTAAGATAACCAACTTTTCGTAGTCACTTTCTACAGTAGTCTGTAAATCAGCCGTTTCTGCATTACGAACCTTTACTCTATAAACGTAAACTCCTTTGGCTAATTGCTGACCATAGTCATCGGTTCCATTCCATTGAATGTCTCTTACCAAACTACCTTCCGGCAAAACTCGTTCCTGAATTGTTTTTACAAGTTTTCCACTAACAGAAAATATCTGTACTTGCACATCTAATTCTCTTCCATTCATATTATGTTCGAATTGAAAACTAGTGTTGGAAGTAAAGGGATTAGGGTAGTTAAGCACATGATCTAGCGCTATTTCTCCGCTTTCTGCTACAAAAAATTCTATAGTACCTTCTCCAGAATTATTTGATACATCCCAAGCTTTTACAGTAATTGTATGTTTTCCTGGTGCTATATCAAATAAAGGGAATTTTACATTTCCCTTGGTGTAATCGTCTAATTCCGCTTCGTAGAAGTCATTAAGTAAAAAAGATTCAGCAGTATTATTGTCAAGAACTGCTGATAGATTATGGCCAACGGCCTGTCCAGCGATATTTATTCCGAAATCATCAGTTAGCCTTGCTAGCAAGACTGGGTTCTCATCTGTAAGGCCTCCATTAGCAAATGGGATTTCATTCATGAAAACTTCTACTAGCGGTGGTTGATCATCTCCAAGATCTGCATTTGCACCTCCACCTACCATAAAGCCACTATCCGTTCCACGTCCATCTATCAATGTTCCATCCTCTGCATAGTAACTTATTCGTCCTTCGCCAATTTCATAATCAATGTCTTTAGGAACAATAAAGGAGAATGTGAATTTTCCATTTTGTACTGTTGCCTTTCCTTTGAAGACGACACTATTTCGAATGACAAAGGAAGCCACATTTGAACCAGCGTCTTGACCTAATGTCTGTACCGTTTTTTCTTTATCAAATATAGTTGGGTAAATTCTTCCTTTGAAAGAAGTATTTACTGCGCCATTTAAATCCAAAATGACTCCTTCGATTGTTACTTTTTCCAAAGCAGAAAGAGTGTCCAGGATTCCATTAGTTTGATCAAATGGTATCCCATTTATAGAGGTGGTGTTGATTCGCAAAGGTGGAACTTTGAGATGCAAAGATGGATCTCCGAATACGCCAAATTTTCGAATGTTCTTGCTAGAACCTCCTTTATTTTTCCCAATTCGAAGCATTTCGCCAATGGATAGATTACTATAAACCAAAGAATCTATGACATCATCTACCATATTATAGTTTTGCTGTGCAAAGACAGCACGAGTAGTACTCATTAACGCAATAGCTCCTCCTTTTGGATTTAATAGACATAATTCTCCTCCGGAAGTCAAACCAGGTTCATCAAATCCAGTAAAACTACAAGTAGCGGTAATAAGCATTGGCATTGCGTCGAGATTTTTCCATGAACCGATATCTTGCTGAGTGATAACTCGTTCCTGTGCCCAGCCTTGAGAACCACCATGACCAAAATAATTTACAGCCAATGCTCCTCGAAACATATTTCTATTGAAGGCATCATTGGCCAGCGGAAATCTCGTACCCCCTGAAGTTGCTTCTTGTTGAAAAGCATCCAAATAAATCTTGACTTGATTGATATCGTTATATTTTGATTGGACAGAATCCGCTAGTTCTTCGGAATCATCAAAATGCAAATTACCATCTTCATCATCTCCAAGGAAAACCATTCGATTTCTCCAATCCCCTAAGGCATCCAATGATAGATCATAATGAATGATTTTATTTACCACATTTGTTGCTTCTACTAATGTTCTACATGGAATCCGGCCAACTCCAAGGTCTAGTAATCCATTTTCGGGATTCGCCCCTTCATTTTCATCTAATAGTCCGAAGTAATCATCTGTGGGATAACCATTAATAGGATGCAACGAATTGACTGTTTCAAAAGTTGGAATAAAGTTAAGTCCTGCATTGTAAACATTGCGATAATCAAAAGTACCATCGCCAAAAAGCAGTAAAGTTTTGAAATTAGGATCTCGATCATAAATCATTTTCATGAAATCTCTTATTCCGACTGGATCGATTGAGCCTCCAGAGAATTCATTCCAAATGTCAGCAATATTTACCAATTCAATTGTAATATTATTATGGTTTGATCTATGTTCCGCCAATCTTTCAGCCTGAGATTTGAAGTCCGCATGGTAAATTATAACCATATCCGTTTTTTCAATTTCATGCAGATTTTGATTTTCTATGGCCTGGTTGAAGTTAGGGTTTGGGAAATTGGCTGCTGTGTTTACAGCCACATATTTTTTTATTATTCCTTCTGTAGCGCTAGACCAACTTTTAGAATTTGCATCATTACTGGTTTCTTGAATTTTGGGACTATCCCAATTGGTAATATCCCAAATGGAAGTATTCCCATTGGTATTATCAATATTAAAAGTGGCAGTATTAAAGTCCTTAGATTCAATATTCTGAAAAGTCATGAAATTGCCATTCAAGGTCAAATTTCTATTGGCATTGATTTCAATGTAGTCAAGCCAGGCTTTATTAGTACCATCTCCAACGGCTGGGTAATTAATAGAAACGTTTATGCTTTCTGTCGGATTTAAAATCTCACCATTAACCTTTTCTTGATCAGCAAAAAGTTTTTCAGCGTTTCCAATAATTATTGCAGCCGAAGTTCCACTTTGGAAATCATTTCCGTTTACAGATACTGAATACCTACTCCCGCTTGATCCTCTAAGTGCCATTTCAGTTGTAAACTGTAGTGGTTTATTGCTATTAATATTAGGAAAGTTAAAGTTAAAATCTTGACTTCTTACTTGGTTGAATAGGTCTCCATAAAATGCCTGTCCGGTCCCTTGCGCTTGATCCTCTTGAAAAAGAATATTGAATTTGTCTTCTTCAAAACGTTGAATATCATCAAAGTTTGAAACTTGAAATTCGCCTGATGGAAGCGAATTAACAGTATTCATTCTTGCCCCATTGTCTGCACCAATTTTAATAAAAAAATGTTTACTGAAACTGAAAGGATTGGCAATAGTTGTTAATCTGTTTTCGCCTTCATCGTATTCTACCCTTGTAGGTCCTTCCGTGAAGAACAGAAAGAATTCATTTTGGTCAAAAATGGCGTTGTCATTTCCTGAAAAGAAAAGCGGGTAATCTAACAAATCAGCTTGTCTGTCATCCGATACTTTGGGTCTTAATGGTCCAGATTCTGTGGTGAGCAGTTTGATTTTTTTAGGATTAACTTCGCTTAAGCTAAGTCCCAATTGCTCGGTAATAAAGTTAGCATCTATTTTAAATATCCCTTTTTCCGCAACTGAAATTTTGAAGAGTTGTCCTTCAGACAATTCAGAAATGGTTGGTTGATCGATTCTAGGTTTAGCCGTAAATTTGGGCAATGAGGTGTATTCAATATCAAAAGAAATCAACCTTTCTAAAGACACGCCGTCTTTCATTAAAGGTATAAAGGAAAAAAAGGCATAATATTCATTTCTGTCTTGATAAACGTCAACCTTAATTTTAACATCTTCTGTTAAATTATCGAATATCTTGTCTTCATATCCAGGAGAGAAATTTTCATCGGTCACATTCAAAAGTTGGGCTCTGACTTCTGAAGGACCATTTAATTTTATTCTTTTTTGCCAAATAGGGAGTCCTCCCGTTTCTGACTTATAAGTTGCACCATCGAAATAAATTGACTTTTCGGCGAATACGGATTCAGAGCGATGGGTCCGAAATCCTTCTTCCCAATTTAAGTCAATTGATAATTTCTGTGTAGTTTGTGCCTGCCCGGAGGCAAAAAGGCAAATCCAAATGGTAGAGAGGATGAATTTTTTCATAAATTGTGAGAGCAATGCACGGGCTGATATGCACGTTAGTTAGTTGTTCTTACATTGAAACGGAAACATTCAATTCCTATTGTAAGTTTACAAATAATGACTTCCTACAAATTTAGGATACCAAATACAGAAATAAGGTAAATGACGAGACAAATGCGGAATTGGGTAATAATTATTTTTCTAGGACTATTTGGCTTAAGCCTTCAGGCTCAAGATCCTATATTTTCCCAGTTTTATGCTGCTCCATTGCAAATTAATCCAGCTTTCGCCGGAAATACCAATGCCCCGCATATTACGGCAAACTATAGAAATCAGTTTACGAATTTAGATAATTATCAAGCTTTTAGAACTTATGCAGTTTCGTACAGCCAGTTTTTCAAACCTGTAAATAGTGGATTTGGACTGCAAATAATGTCTGATGACATTGCAGAAGGCTTACTTTCGACTAATAGCATTACTGCAGCGTACACCTATCGAGTCCAAGTAAACAAAGATTTATTCTTTAAAATTGGCGCTGAAGCTGGAGCTTTTCAAACCAGATTAGATTGGGATCGACTTATTTTCTTGGATCAAATTGATCCAACTTTTGGCCCAAGTGATGAAAATGGAATTCCTAATCCCACCCAAGAAAATAGACCGGATGACCTTAATAGATTGTCTTTGGACTTGGGAGCTGGCTTTTTAGCTTACAATCGAGTTTTCTATGCAGGATTTTCGTTAAAGCATCTAAATACGCCTAATCAATCCTTTTTATTGATAAATGATAACCTTAATACGGGTCTTCCCATGAGGATGACTTTGCATTCAGGAGCACAAATTATACTTAAAGAAGGCAATAAGCGCCAAGGACCCACGTTTATATCTCCAAACATAATGGTCATTAAACAAGGTGATTTTGGACAAGTTAACGCTGGTACCTACGCTGGATTGGGATCATTTTTCGCCGGAGTATGGTACAGACATGCTTGGTCGAATTCGGATGCTGCCATATTTTTAGTTGGAGTTCAAAAGGATATTTATAAAATAGGTTACTCTTTTGACTTACCTTTGCAAACTAATTTAGGAATTGGCACTACAGGAGGGACACATGAACTTTCTGTGGTCATAAGCTTTGAAAAACCAGGAAAAAAAGACTTAAATGACTGTTTTCAGTTGTTTAGATAGTCTGTTTTCTCCAGAGACTCACTTTTAGGCATTTTTTTTGCTAGAATAAAGGCAAAATATTGTGCTGGTTTAATTCAATTAATCACTATATTTGGTCGCTTTTTCGGACTGAAAATTTAAAGAAACTAATGAAAAGTCTTTTAAAATTAACTTTTCTTGCATTTGTTACCCTCCTATTTTTTGGGTCTTGCAAAAAATCAGAAAAATCTACAACCACTGGCTGGAATTATAACGAGCAAGAGTGGGGTGGGTTTGAAAAATTGGATTATGAAGGTCAAATAAATGGGCCTAATCTTGTCCTCATTCAAGGTGGTACATTCACTATGGGTGTCACCGACCAAGATGTTATTTTTGATTGGAATGCAATTCCAAGAAGGGTAACTGTCTCTTCATTCTATATGGATGAAACTGAGGTATCTAACATTGATTACAAAGAATACTTATACTGGATTGAAAGAGTATTTGGAGAGTCTTATCCAGAGGTTTATAAAAATGCTGTTCCTGACACTTTAGTGTGGAGAGAAGAATTAGCATATAATGAGCCTTTTGTAGAAACCTACTTCAGACATCCTTCTTATGATGATTATCCAGTAGTTGGTGTTAATTGGCTACAGGCTAATGAATATTGTAGATGGAGAACAGATCGTGTAAACGAGATGATTCTAATCGAAAAAGGAATTTTGAATGCCAATCCAGAGCAAAAGGATGAGGATAACTTTAATACAGAAGCTTATCTAGCACAGCAATATCAAGGAGATGTTCGTAAAAACCTTCCAGACAGTAAAACTGGAGGTGAACGTCCTGTAAAGTTTGAAGATGGAATTATGCTTCCTTCTTATCGTCTTCCTACCGAAGCAGAGT
>CALGJW010000148.1 GCA_937930025.1 uncultured Saprospiraceae bacterium
ATACAGACTATCCGCTTCACCCAGGCTACTCAGATCTACCCAAGTCCAATCTTTGATGATGTAATCATTGCTGTTATCAGCATCTCGATAGTCGGCAAGGTAAAATGCAACGGAATCGGTCGATAAACTCCCTTGGAAATATTTCTTAATGGTTAATAAAAAGTAGTCTGGGTCGTCCCCGGTTGGGCCTCCAAATTTTTTGGCATACGCATCACCTGCCTGCATGCTGCGCACTGCCCAAGTGCTATTCGTGATATACATGCCATTAACTTCCTCTCCCGAGGCATCATTCGTCAAGGCCATATTGACTCTATCGAAAGCATAGGTTAAAGCATAAGTTTGAGAACCTTCTGCACCTTTTCCTGGAAACGCGCTGTACTGGTTTCCAAATCCCGGAGTGATGGTATCTGTGGTAGCTGAAATAGCCCAGCCTGACCAAAAGTCATAAACGACATTGTAGTCATTCTCAATGAAAATATTTCCAGAGGCAAAACCGCCGCTTCCATCGGAACCATCCAAGAAGTTGTCTACATCGACATTGAAATTTTCAAAATCAGCAACAGTCTGTGCTTGAATAGTGAAAAATAAAAAAACTAGGCTAAGGGTAAAAATTGTTCTCATATTGATATTTAATTAAAATTTATTTTTGCAAAAAGTTGAAAATTTCTTCCAGGCATTGGTCTGAATTCGACCACCTCGTAATTTTTATTCCATAGATTCTGAATTGAAACTCCATAAGTTGTTTTCCATTTTTTATGAAATTGAAATTCAGTGTTAAATTCAAATGAACCAAGTTGATAGCCTGGTATAGTTTTGTTAAATCCAATGGTTGAACCTATCCAAAAGTGATTGTATCGAAAATTTAATTCTTTAAAAGTCGCAGTAAAACGAAATTTTCCTTGGTGCTTAGGAGTGTACCAAAGTTGAGCACCTTTCTCGATTCTGGGAATTAATAAATCTTTTTGATTAGTAGCTAAGATGTAGTCATGCTGAACCATTAAGTGAAACTGCCAGTTCATTTTTTCAAAATAGAAACTAGCCATGGATTCTAGTCCTCTGCTGTGAACTTTGGAAATATTTGCGGGTGAGAAAAAGAAATCCCCAGGGAATCTACTCCAAAGAATCCAATCTTCAATGACACGATTGAATCCAACTAATTTTATTTTCCAAATTCCTTTTTTAGCAGTATTGTAATACTCGATTCCAATTTCTTCACTCCATCCTTGTTCTGGCAGTAATGCTAAATTACCACCTGGTCTCCAATAGCGATCGTTTAAAGTTGGAAGCCTATAGTTTTTTCCAGCCTTCATTTTTAGGGTGAATTTATCTCCCAGTAAATATTGTATTCCTAGATTTGGTACAAACGGTATGGCGGTTTCGTTGATCCATTCTTCCCGCAAACTCAATTGTGCTTGAAGTTTCTTTAGTTGGAATTTATAAGATAAAAACAAAGCTATTTTTTCTTCTGGGTCATCAGTTTTGTATGAAGTAGTTTCTGCCGTCGTATTGAAATAGGAAGTTCCAAGCAGTACATTATGTTTATCACCAAAACTTTTTTTCAAAGAAACATCTATCATTCTATTTTTAAAAACATTCCGAGCAGTTAGATTTGTGCTTTTATCAAAATAATTATTCTGTTCATCAAAAAAGCCAGCGTTTAATTGAGCCTCCAGGAAATCATTTTTCAATTTCCAGTTGAAAGTTAAACGATCTGCCAAATCCTCCTGCCTAGCAGAAGAAGTATCTTGATTTACCGTTGGCGGGATTCCTCTGTCGATTTGCTGTTTCCAATAAGTAAGCTGTAATTTGTTTTGCGCGTTAGGCTTCCAAACAATTTCTTCAATAAAATGATGTGCTTCTTGGGCAGCATTTACCAACCGTTTTTCAGGCAAATCTGGTGCAGGTAAAAAAGGATAATCGTTCTCTGCTTTTTGGAAGTTATATTTACTGATGAATTGTAATTTTTTATTTCCCATGGCCAACTTTGTTCTGCCTTGCCATTGGTCAAATGAACCAAGAGATAAAAATTGCTCAAAGCTTAGATTGAATTTATCCTGCTGGAATGAAGAATGGGATGCATTGCTGTTCATGTCTAAAACTGCGCCAATTGCACCGGATCCCCAAAGGGCGGCATTTCCTCCTTTTTCCAATTGAACAGATTCTACGGCTCCAATTGGAATTAGGGATAAGTCCAATAAACCTAAAGTGGGTGAACTAATCGGCATGCCATTCCAAAGCGCTAAAGTTTGTCCAGCAGAACCGCCTCTTGTGGAAATACTCGACAAAGTACCCGGACCATATTGCTTTACATAAATATTGGAATGGTTGAGAAGGTCACCTACGTTTCTTGCAGTAGATTTATTGAGTTCATTTGGAGCCAAGCGTATAGTTTGACTTCCCACTTCTTGCCTTTTTAATTCTGAACTCCAGATGGTCACTTCACTCAAATTCATGGTATCTAAGTCGACGGAATCGACCTGAGCTTGCAACACAATAGGAAGCAAGACTAATAAACCAATAAGCTGAAAACTAAATTTAACCATCTGCCATTTTTGAGGAATAGGCAGCAGATGGTACACCTAAGCGTAAGGTGCATTCGCCTTGCTTTATAAGCAGGCAAGATTCATCCATTGCGATTTTTCCTCCGAAAATCAATCAATTAATATGGTTCAGGCAGGTCTTCTGGCTCGCTTCATCTTA
>CALGJW010000149.1 GCA_937930025.1 uncultured Saprospiraceae bacterium
GGACTTTCAAAGGAGAAATTGACCTAAATCATATGATCTATAAAATGTCTGATAAAAACTATCAAGTACTTCATGAACAACGGGATAAACTATCCGAGATTCCAACCTATCCATTTATTGGTAAAAACAGAATTAAGGAAGGCCTTGAAAGAAAAGCAAATAGGATATATAATTCATCGTTTGATAAAACCTGGCTTTCCTGGAACTATCAAGATTGGAAGAATAGGAAATGGCTGAGGGACAATTAGTTCAATTAGCTTCGCTGCAATTGCCTCCGGCGCAATGTCGAATGGACGTGCATCTCCAATTAGTTTCTACAAACATTATCGCTTCGCTGAGCCTTTATCGACTGATTCATACTAAATCACAAGTAGGCTTTTCGATCACAAGACATTCGATACTTTTGATGTCGCCTGGCGGCCAGACAGGCTTTTGACTTTTTACTTTTAACTTTTGATTTTTGATTTTTGATTTTTGATTTTTAACTTTTGACTTTTAAAGGTCTTTCCGTTTCAACCACCAATGGGAGCAACCAATTGAGATCGCAATCCACCCCAGCACTATCGCCACTTCCTTGAAGGTTATGAAATCCTGAATTTCAGAAAGGTAATATTTGGGATATGGGGGATGTATTAAATTCATCATGGATCGAACAGGAAAATAGTTTCCTAAAGGCCGATAAAAGTCAGGCATTTTTGGAAATTCCGAAATGAAAAAAGAAACGAATGGTTCAAACATCAAAGTGTAAATGAATAGTCCTATAATTACAATTCCTGGTTTTCGGATAATTAAAGTGACCAATAAAGTAAAACAGAGATAGGCGAATATTTCAAGAAAATAGCCAAAGAATATATCCATGTTAGCGAAGAACTGATCAAAACTATGTGGGTGCGCTAAAAATAGACCATAGACTAACCCTGTTAGGTATAGCAATAAAACTGATCCAATTGAAAAGCTAAAAATGGTGAGTAATTTTGAGGTCAACCATTCCTTTTTACTTAGGCCGTCTATAATATTTTGACGTACTATTCTACTGCTAAATTCATTGCAAATTGAAATTACAAGGATGAAGGCCAAGATTACTTTGAAGTAGCCCAATATATAAGCCATGTTTTGCCAAACATCTGGGAAATCATACAATGGAACTATAGAGGGAGATATTCCATAGATATCAACTCCTTCATTTTTCAGGAAGTTTAGAATCAATTTCCCCACACCACCGATTAGAAAATTAACGACGGCAAAGCTACCCAGGAGAATCCAGAAGGCTTTAAAATGCTTGAGCTTAATCCATTCTATTTTTAATAATTTAATCATGCTCTGCCAGTATATTTAAGAATTGTTGCTCCAAACTTCCTTCTTTCTTACTCAAATGAGTGAGGATTACTTTCTGATCAAACAAATATTTAGAAATGGATTCTGCTGTCACTCCTTCACCAACGCTCAACAGAAAAAGTCCCTCTTCATTTTCCATTTTTTCAATCGCGTTAAAGTTTGACAAATGATTTTGAAGCGTTTCCATATCGCTGGCACCAACGACAATCCGTACTTGATTGGATAAAGCTTCATGAACATTTCCTTGAAAAACTTTATGCCCTTTCCTTAGGACCATAAAATCAGTGCAAACTTTTTGCACTTCATCCAATAAATGCGATGCAAGAATAATGGTTTTGCCGGTTGCTGCAATATCTTGAATCAGTTGCCGCATTTCTACGATTCCTTGAGGATCTAAACCATTGGTAGGTTCGTCCAAGATCATTACTGCGGGATTCGCGAGTAGCGCGGCACCGATAGCTAGGCGTTGTTTCATTCCTAGAGAAAATGTCTTGAAGTGATCGGTCTTTCGATCGAATAGCCCAACGGTTTTAAGTACACCATTGATATCTGCGTTAGGAACATCTTTTATTTCTGCAACAAGTTGTAGACTTTGTGTAGCATTTAGATAGGGTAAAAAAGAGGGTACTTCTAAGATGGCGCCAATTTTTTTCCTGCTTTCAGCAGAGGGTGTTTCTCCAAACCAATGATAGTTTCCAGCCGTTGGTTGCAGCACATTGAGCAACATCCCTAGGGTCGTGGTTTTCCCTGAACCATTGGGTCCCAATAAGCCAAAGACCATACCTTCCTCAATTGAAAATGTCAATTGATCTAAGGCCGTAATTTTTCGGTACTTTTTGGTTAATTTTTCTGTTGCTAAAATGCTCATTTCTTTTATTCGTTTTCCTTTTTTTCTTCAATGGCATTTAGGGAATCAACTTGTTCGGAAGTTGTATCCTTTTTTTCATTGTCCTCTTCTCCTATCGTAACTTGAAAACTTTCTTTCTTCGCTTCCTTTTCGCCATTCTTCTCTCTTTCCTTTCTTCTTTTTGCTCTTTCTCGTTTTTCGTTATTTTCTCCCATTACATAATTAAACACAGTGCCTAATCCAATTTTACTGGTATCTTGATTGGCAATACTTTCATACACCTCTCCCAATTTTAACACATTAATCATTCCTTCTAAGTCCGCTATATAATACTCTTCATCATTGTTGACTAAAATACATGTTCTGGATTTACTTTCATTTCCAACGACAAACATGGAAGCGGAATCATTAACGACCTCAATATATTCTTCATATCCTTCATTCAATAATTCTTGATAGGCGGTATGCATATCTTTCGAAGTATATACATCGGGCTTTAGAATGGAAAAAGATAATTTCTTAACGGGTCGAATTAGCTCATCGAAAGCAGGATCGTTCTGTAAATTGATCATGCGCAAAGTGCTTGGATAAAGATGATAGCTAGATTCGATCTTATCTTCCTCTTTTAGCGTCTTAATCAATTTTGTTTGAGCGAATCCTGAGAAGGATGAGATCAAAAACAAATAAATAAGGAAGCGGCTTGACATATGTGTGGCTATGAGTTTTGGAAAAATTGAGTAGATGTCCTTATTGTGAACATCTACTCAAATCGTATGATGCAAGATTAATTTCCGCCTAGCTTTCCGAATTCTTCTAATCCAGAAATCTTTAGGATGCGAGAAATCTTAGCGATTTGATTCAGATCTATTTCTCCATAAAGCGTCATCAATACAAAGTCATCTGCTCCTCTGATGATCATAAACAATTCTGCGATAATGTCTCCATCATTTCTAACCATGAACATGATTTCTTCTTCTTTGTCTTGGATGGACATCAACTCTTCATAGGAACCATCTTTTTGCACTCTGCTCAATGCTTCTCGATAAAATTTTGCCCCATCTGTTCCTGAATCGCTAACCACGGCTTTGACTCCTTTCAATTTACTCATAGCGTCTAGTACTGCTTTTTCAGTTTCATCTTCTCCGTCGATCTCAGTAAAGAGTGAAAACATTTTAGAGGAAACATTGACTTTAGTAAAAGACTGATCTTGCTGATAGTCTGCGAAATGCTTGGTGATTACATTGCCTTGGGCAAAGGATCCTATTGAGATCAAACAAGCGAAAGTGATAATTAATATTTTTTTCATGACAGTATTTTTAAGTTCTAATTTTTTAAATAATAGTTATTATGGTTTTACAATTTTGTAGTTTCTAAACTCTCCGGCTGCATTTGTAATTCTTACGAAGTACGAACCTTGTGGTACATCTTTCAATTCTAATTGATAAGGAAGTTGTACCTTTTTATCCGCTTGAATCTGGTCCCCTAGTAGGGAATAAAATCCAATCGTGAAATTTGCGTCAGAGTCATTAAGGCTTTTCAACATTACGAAATCTGTTGCAGGATTTGGGTAAATACTGATTGCCAAATCTTCGTTACTCAGCGTTTCTCCTTTGGAATTTTCTGCTCCAAAAATGATTGGATTAGTATCTAACTTTTCAAAAGTCTTGAACCAAGCTTCTCCATTTTCTTCAATCACTGTGGCTAAATCTCTCATGGCTTGCAATTCCAAATCTCCGTAGATGGTGAATATTCCAAACTTATCTAAATCTGAAAACATAGCTACAAGCTCTTCAATAGTACCAGCGCTTTCTTTAATCATTACAATTCCATTGTGCTCCGAATTTTGAACTGACATTAGTTCTTCGTAATCTGCATCGTTGGTAATTTTCAAATGACCTTGTCGGTAAGTTGCTGGTGCCTCTTCAGATTTCTCCATAAACAAGCCTCGAATTCCTTCAATCTTTTGGATTGATTCTACCAATTCTTGTTCGGTTGTGCTTTTGGTTTCAACTTCATTGAAAAGCTCAAAAGTTTTTCCAGCCACACTAACTTTGGTGAATCTATGGTCTTGTTTGTAATCTTGAAAATGTTTATCAATTACATTGCTTTGAGCGGACATTATCCCGACGGATAAAAGCAAAAGGCAACAGGTTAATATTTGTTTCATAAAATAATTTTTAAATTGTTATTAAAAGGCAGTGCGTAATCAATTGCAATTATTATGTACTTAGTTTCTTAAATTAATATTAGGTTTTATTTTGGCTTGTGTCTCATCAAATTTCGCAAAGGCGGCTGTCACCGATTTTATCTTATTCATTTTCTGCGAAATCAATAAAAGTGCTTCTTTGGTTTCTTCATAGGCGGCTACTTCTTCAGCAGAAAGATCGCTTAATATCTTTGAGGAATTGAATTGTTGAAAACTGAAAAGCATTCCGATTAATAAAATAATGCTTGCCGCAACCCTCATCCAAGATTTTTTCCAGATCGGAATAACTTGACTCGATATGGCTTCCTCTTTTTCGGCTTCAACAAATTCATCCACTAGGTTCTTTCCAAAGTCTTCCCCGAGGGTTAATTCTTGCACTTGATGGATTCCATTCAGATAGTTCAATTCTTCTGCAGAAAACAATTCTGGACGCTTCAACGACAATGCTTTTAATGCATCTTCGTCGGCAGAAGTGGATTCTCCCATCCAGTATTTCTCCATTAGTCGTTCCTTAGTTGGTAACTCCATAATTCATTCTTTTAATCAATGCGGTCTTTAACTTTTGTCTCGCTCGGCATAAATTTACCTTTACTTGATTATCGGTTAATTCTAACAAGGATTGAATTTCCTTGTTTGAATAGCCCATTAAATCTCGCATGCGGAAAATATTTTGCTGAAGCTCTGGCAATTCTTTTACCAGTGTTTCTAAATAACCTAATAAATCTTCTTCCTCCGTTTTTTCATCAGTAGCTCCTCCGGCAAACAACCCTAAACTGACTCCCTCTAATCCAACAGATTTATTTTTTGGAGATTGCAATCTATCGAAGCAAGTATTTTTTGTAATGGTTATACACCAAGCTTCAATATTTTTAATCTCATCCAGTTTTTCTCTTCCTTTCCACAACTTGAGAAATACTTCTTGTACCACATCTTTTGCTGCACTAAGATCCCCCAAAATGCTTGCTGAATATCGATATATTCGATCTTGCATTGGAAGGATTGTATTTTCAAATTGTTCTCTGTTCATTACACTTAATAGTCGTTTGGTTTATTGATTCGTTTCAGCAAAATGGATTTATTCCTTGAATTTAACTAAAATCTGGAGGTAAGGCTATTTGGGATAGACGAGCGTCCTTAAAAATGGGACTAAATATTAAAGCTTATGGTACCCTCGGAAAGAGTTATTTGGAATAAATAGGCAAAAAAGAGGTTAAGGCATGTACTCTGAGCAATCACAAGGCACTTAAATAACTTTCAATCTGTGGAATTCTGAGCTGTACATACTTTTTAATCAATTCCACTTCTTGTTCAAAATTGTTCTTGTCCTTATAGTACCAGGCTGATGTAGGCCAAATTTCAGCATTGGTTTTCACTTCGTTTGCAATGCGGGCTTTAGTTTTTTCAACAAAGCGATCCACAAAATCTGTAGTTAATATATCTTCAGCAACCAATCGATTCCATTCGTTCTTCAATTTGGCTCTATAGTTTTCAGTATTTGTTTCTAGCAATCTACCTTTACCATTCCGGCATTTACTTCTTCCATTAATACATAAAGGCCCTAGTCTTCCTTATTAATCTTCAAATTGATGTATGCGGTTTTAGCGGCAATATTTTTTTCTCCCATTGCTCTAAAAAGCTCATAACTTAGGACATGCCTCATGAAAGTCTTATCAATATAATTCGCATTCAATATCCAATCATCATCTTTAGGAAGACCAGCGAATTTCATTTTATCTTTTAGTTCTAAAGCAAAAGACATCTTTTTTAAATAAGCTCGATGCCCCACCACGTCGTTTTATCTTTCCAGCTATATCCCAACTCACCGAACTATCGTTAAATTGGACCTGACAGTCGATCTTATTTTTCCAACCGATTTTCTCGTTTGTTTCCAATGAAACAACCGGTAGCCCCTTTTTATTATCGCAAGCAATTAAAGCGAAAACAATAGAAAGTAAGATTTAGCAGGGGTGTAGATTGATAGGATTTTCGATCCATGAATCTATAAAAATTTTTAATCATATAAAAAGTAAACCATTTACTAAAAATGACTTTCAACACTTAAATTTCTTTCTAAATAATTACTTTATGTCTATTTTGCCAATCGAAAATTCACTGACTACCCTATAAAGGGTATATGCATAGATTGAACACAACCCATGAAAGTACGCTGGATAGCCTTATTCCTTTGTTTTTCCTTTAGTTGCACATACTTAAGCGCACAGACCTACTCTGGATGTTTTACTCAAAAGGTTAATGCACTTGAGAATGATGCCATTGAATATGGTAATTCCAGTGGAGACGTAATA
>CALGJW010000150.1 GCA_937930025.1 uncultured Saprospiraceae bacterium
CACCAGGCTGAAGTAAAACTCGCTGATAACCTTTAAGTTCTTTGACTGGTCTGGTAACAGAGCTTACTTGATCTCTGATATAGAGCTGAACGATTTCTTCCCCACTCCGCTTACCGGTATTGGACACCTGAACACTTACCTGAATAGATTCTCCTTGAGCGATTGAATTGGCACTTAATTTTGGTTCCCCATATTTGTAGGTTGTATAACTCAATCCAAACCCAAAAGGATAAAGCGGGGTCTTTTTTTCGGTATGGTACTTATGCTTATAGGTAGAAGGCTTATGGTTGTAAACCATCTGCAGTTGTCCAACACTTCTAGGAATGGTCATTGGTAACTTTCCGCTAGGATTAGTTATTCCAAAAATAACTTCAGCAACCGCCTGTCCACCAAAACTTCCTGGTTCCCAAGCTTCTAAAATTGCTTTAGCATTTTTTTGCAACCAAGGCTCTGCAATTGGGCTTCCATTTACATAAACTACGATGATAGGTTTGCCAGTTGTAGCAATGGCTTTGGCTAATTTAAGTTGTTTACCGGATAATTGAAGGGTGGCTCGATCAATATTTTCTCCAGTTGTTTTGTTTTTCCAATCGTGTCGAAAGGAGTTTTCACCTACTACGAGTATTACTAAGTCTGATTCTTTTGCTTTTGAAGCTGCTGTAGAAATATCTTCTTCCTTCATTAGTTTTGACCGCTGACCACTATCAAAATAACTAACGGCATAACCATTTTTTTCTCCGATTTCTTTAATACCTTCGTAAACGGTCACTACCTTATCTTCTGGTTGGGGAGCCGCCCAATCACCCAAGGTAGTTTGATTATTGGCATTAGGGCCAGTGACAAAGATCTTTTTTCCTATCCCATTTCCTAAAGGCAGGATTCCATTATTCTTTAACAAGGTCATTGACTTTCGAGCAGCATCTAGGGCGGTCGCCTGATTTTCGTTACTAAAAACAACGTTAGGGATATCTTCTATATTTACAAAAGGATTTTCGAAAAGTCCAAGTCGAAACTTTGCTTCCAAAATTTTACTACATGCCTCCTCTACCCTAGCTTTATCCAATCTTCCACTTTCGACCCATTTTACAATATGATCATGAAATTCAGGACCATGCATATGCATATCTAAGCCCGCTTCAACAGAAAGGAAAGAAGCTTCCTCAAAAGTTTCCGCTACTTTGTGTAGGGTTGCAATTCTAGAAACATCATTCCAATCACTGACGTAAAACCCATCAAACCCCCACTCGTCTCTTAACAATTCTGTCATTAGATGTTTATCCATATGACAGGGAATTCCGTTGACTTCATTATGAGCAGCCATGATAGAAAAAACATTGGCTTCTTTTATGGCTCTTTGATATGGAGGAAGAAAGACTTCCCTTAAAGTTCGATAAGATACATCAGTCGGCGCTGAGTTTAATCCATTAGATGATTCACTTCCTGCGATCAGATGTTTGACACAAGCAATAACTTTATCCTTGCCTGTAAAATCATCCGTCTGCATTCCTTTGATGGTAGCAACTCCCATATTGCCTACTAGAAATGGATCCTCTCCATAAGTCTCTCCACATCTTCCCCAGCGTGGATCACGCATCACATCTATATTAGGAGTAAAAGCCCAATGTGATCCAGTAGCACGCATTTCTAAAGCGGTTTGTCTTCCCATATCATAGGAAAGCTGGTCATCCCAAGTAGCCGCCATGGTAATAGGAGATGGATAAATAGTCGCCCCCTTAAACAATCCATTTCCATGAATTGCATCTATTCCAATCAATAGAGGGATTTTTAATCTCGATTTTTGTGCAAGTGTTTGCAGGTAGTTGGCCTCCTCAGCAGTCACAACATGTAGAAATGAGCCGATTTTTCCTTCCTCGGTCATACGGGCAATATCCTTACTAAATAAACCAATATAGAAACCCTGAGCATCACTCTTTTTCATTTCCTCTTCCGTCAAATCACCTTCGGCTGCTTTCATGTGTTCCAGTCCTACATACTGGCACATCTGGGCAACTTTCTCAGACAAAGTCATACGATCTAGTAAATCCTTGACCCGGTTTTCTACCGAAGCTTCTGGATTAAGATAAAGTGGCTTTGGAGTAGGTTTATCTTGGAAAGCATACAAACACCCGATCAACAAAAGACCAAGAATCGATATAATATTTTTTGAAAATTTCATTTTTAATAATGTATTTTAGATTCCACTTAGAAATTAAAATTGGTAGTTAATAACCTGGGTTTTGATCGGCAACACTGATTGATTGATTGCCAGCTATTTCTACTAAAGGAATAGGCAGAAGCATATTTTTCTCATCTGATGGATAAATAAAATCTGTATTCGGGTCATTATTCGGATGGCTATTATGAGGTTCTACTACTTCATCTAAAAAATATTGATAACCTCTCCTTCGGGTATCGAACCATTCTTGTCCCTCAGAGAGTAATTCATACCGACGTTCTTTCATGATTCTCGATCTAAATTCTTCTTTTGACATAGATCCCCAATCGGCAGGCTGCAATGCATCTCCTGTTCCATCTCCATCCGTATCTCTAGCACGAAGTAAAACCTGGTTAACATATTGGTAGGCGTTGTCTGGACCGTTTAATTCATTTTCTATTTCCGCCAGCATTAACAATACATCTGCATATCTTACTACAATAATATTACGAGCCGTGGTTGTTCCGTTATAGGTAGGATCGAACCATTTTCGGATGACGGCAAAGCCCTGATTTCCATTAGTTCTTTCTGGGTAAATTTTTTGTGTCCCACCATCCGATTTGTCATACTGACCTGCGATAAAGGTAGCGGCAATTCTTGGATCCTCTGGGTATCTGTTCAGATGATCATCATAAGTTTCCTTGTTCGGTCTTATCCGACCAAAAGTTGGTAGATTAGAAGGGGTGTAAATGCTATTAGAAGGGGTAAATATTCGGACGATATCCGAATTTCTTGTTCCTCCAGTGTGGCCGTATTGAATTTCAAAAATGGACTCAACTGTGTTCTCATTTCCTGGTTCGAAAAGTTCTGCATAGGTTGGAGTCAACTGATAGACATTACTGTTAAACACCTCAATTATCTCGTCGTAAGCTTTTGACCAAAGTGTAGGATCTCCACCATCCTCTCCAGCTAATGTCATATAAACTTTCGCTAGATAAACGTTAGCTGTCAATCGTGCAGGTCGGCCTGACTGCTGCTCTTCAAATTCAGGTAGCATCCGTTTGGCTACTTCAAAGTCTTCAATTACCTGATCGTATACCGCTTCTTTTGAACTTTTCCCAACGTGGAGCTCGTCCAATGTAGAAGGTATAGTCCGCAAAGGAACGCCACCAAATAAACGAACTAAATCAAAATAAGCAACACCTCTTATAAAATATGCTTGACTAAGAACTGACTCCTTATTACTAAATGAAAAATCAGATTTCTCTAGGTTCTCAATAATAATATTTGCAATATTTATAGTAGCATAAGCTTGTCCCCAAAGATCATCAAGGTGAATATTACTGGGCGTAGTATTTAATCCCACTGCATCTTTATTGGCTTTCTGACTGGAATAAAATTTTCCAGAAACTGGCAAGATTAGATTAGGCCAAGCTGTTCCGTAATAGTTCGCGTTACCCAATGCGTTGTATAATCCATTCAGTACTGTTTCAACTCCCTCTTCGGTAGAAAAAACATCTGCCTGATTGTAAAAAGTTTCTGGAGTTTCTTCTAGAAGATCACTACAACTTGGGTAAAAAACCAGGCAACAGACTAAAATTAGATATTGAAAATATTTCATGATTTTTATTTTAAAGACTAAAAAATTAGGGGCCAGTGCTTTAAAAATCAACATTGAGACCAAATAGAATTGATTTTTGATTAGGGAATGAGTTCCAATCAATTCCCTGTCGTAAAGGATCAAAAGAAAAGCTGTTCACTTCTGGATCAAAACCAGAGTAACTAGTAAATAACAAGAGATTTTGTCCAGAAATAAAAACATTTACACCTTCAATTCCCTTCAACTTTGCAACCGGAATATTATATCCAAAAGTCACATAAGTAAGACGAAGAAAACTTCCATCTTCCACCATACGATCTGTAAAATCCCCTTGAATAGGATACCCTAGTCGCGGATGAGTAGCATTGGTAGCACCTTCTCTCCAAGCACCCAGATATGCTTCTTTCCGAACACTCACAGAAGTAGATAAAGGAGCGTAATCTTCTCTCCCTAAATTTCCATTTGCAATTTCATTGCCTTGTACGCCATTGAAGAAAAGGCTTAGATTGAAACCTTTATATCTAAATTCAGAACCAAACCCATAAGTAAAATCAGGGTTAGGGTCACCGATAACCGTAAGGTCTAAATCGGTA
>CALGJW010000151.1 GCA_937930025.1 uncultured Saprospiraceae bacterium
AAAATTCAATACGTCGATCGGCCAACAATCCGAAATGATAAATCTATCGGATTTGTTGCCTGGGGTTTATTTCATAAAGTTCAATAACCCATTCGGAACTATCACAAAAAGAATAATAAAGCTGTAAAGATCGTGAACTAGATAGTTTTGTTTAGAAGTGCATCTTGAATTGTTTTGGGATGCACTTCTTTTTTTATTTGAAAAAACTGATCAAAAAAATAATCCCTGGGTTATTCTACCCAAGGATTATTTCTAAACTATTTTAAATTTGTCTTAAGCACTATTGCACCACAACTCGCTCAGTAGCAACCACGCCACCCGCCTGCTTCAACACTATATGATAAATTCCCGCTGAATAATTCTTTGCATTAAGCAATCGACTCGAAGAACCTTCTGCTAAATTTTCAGACCAAAGTACTTGGCCCAGGTTATTCATTAATAATAATTCATCACCGCTGGCAACTGCTCCGTCTAATAATATATTTAAGACAGAAGAAGTAGGGTTGGGGAAAACATGGAGGTCTATCGGTTGGATATCAAACCCTAGATCAGTTTTTACAAATGGTTGAATGGTTTGGTCATTAATAACTACGGTGTAATCTTCCACTTCGCCAAAATCAAAAGTACCACAAGGGCCATTGAATTCTTCTCGGCTCATGACCACTCTCATTTTGGTGGTTCCCGAAAAATACGGAACCGCTCCCAGCGTAAAAGTGCTTACTTTTTCGTCTGTATCTTCCGGAGGGGCGCTCATGATGAACTGAGTAATTCTTTCATCATTACGCCAATATCCATCTTGGTTGAAGTCTATGAAAATTTGGAAGTATTCATCAAAAGTGAAATAACTGAAGCCAGCTCCAAGCGCAAAGTCGTTATTACTTAGACTGTGCAATTCAAAAGTGATGTCTTGAAAGTCAGAATATTTTCGTTTGCTAGAGTTGTGAATTTGGCCATTCACCTCCACGCTGGATATCCAATCATGCCAAGGGAAATCTCCCTCCGATTCACATTCAAATTCTCCTGGTGGATCTACAATGTCGTTCAAGGAAATCCCAAAAAAGGAAAGATTGTTGTTTTCGTTTTCTTCATCCAATTGATCCTCTGCATCTAAAACTACCGCAAAGTAATAGGATCCCGGAGCCGCCGAAAAATCAACTAGGCTTAAGTCGATACTATTCGACTGATTCGCAGGAAGGCCCGCAATGTTTTTTACTAATAATAAAGGATCTGTGCTATCTATATTAGTGTCCTCTGTTAAATACATTTTGACAACTGTATTTTGAGTAACGTCCACATCAGTGGGATTGCTATATTCCAAAACAATCGATACGTCTGAACCTGGATCAAAAATGTAGGGAGTCACTGAAAGCCCTTCGGTTTTTAGATCTCCTTTTGAAATGGGTGGGTTACCATTTCCAACTACTAAGCAGAAATCATCCACCGTCAATGCTATATCACCGTTTCGAGTAAATGCCGTTACTTGGATGTATGCTGTGCCGGCAGGCGTATCATAGGAGTAACTAAATGCTTCGTAGGTTTGATTTTCGACACGTTCATAAGCGGTCAAAAGTGGCTCCCAACTGGAGGATAAAAACTTTAAACCGACATAGGCTTTCCCATCCCCGCCATCAACTTTTGCATGGCCAGAAAAAGTGTAGGAATCATCATTCCCTAGAGTCAATTGTTGACGAATTCTTGCGTTTCCTTCGCTTAAAGTTAATGCAGCACCAGTGATTGCATCCGCCGTCGCCATAACTGAACCAGTGACATCCCATTCATCAGTTCCATCTTCAAAATTATTATTTGGAAGAATACTATTGTCGCAAACTCCCGGAATGAATGAACAAGGTGCCGGAGGATTTATTTCAATAAAGGTACTACAGCCATCTATTTCTTCTGCCCAAACATTTAATGGAATTGAACCATCAGTAATAAGATAGGGCCCAACAGTTATATTTTCAAAATAATTTCCTTGAATGGTTTGACCATTAATGGTGCTCAAAAAAGATTGGGTTAAAGCAGAATTGGTCTCCACATATAAATCGAAAGTGTATGTATCATCTGTGACGGATTCGGTTCCTTGGTCATCACATGTGATATTGCTAACAGAAGAATTTAGTACGCAATCCGTAGAACTGTTGTTTCCAATAAAAAATTCCGGACTCCCGCTTAACTGAATTCCTAGAGGATTTGTAGTTTCTACAACTTGTGTTAGCGCATGATCCCATTTGTATTTTTCTAAACTACTAAATCCAAAGCCGGTTGGAAAATCATAAACCTCGGATGCGAATTCCGATTGATCAATGGTGGTCTCTGCCCAAAGCATATATACATGTGTATTGTCTGGTTTGCGAAATGCATGACCAATGACTCCATCGGGCAATTGCATATTTGCCGTTTGATTCACATCGTATGCTGTGCCCCAAAGCATATCGGTCGTGGTCTTTAAGGCCAAACCGCCATCACGCATGACTTCTTCTCCAACTGGAACATCTTCTAAATATTCATACATGCCCATGGTATGAAATCCATAAGGACTTGTGGGTTTGGTAGAAAGGGAAAAAACATGAAATTGAATGACCTCATCCCGCATGGCATTCGCATATGCCTTCATTAAAAAATTGCGCTGCCCTTCATCGGAGGCAAAATAATTTCCACTGTCGTCATAGGAGCTTGGCACATTCATTTCTGTGGCCAACAATAATTTTTTGGGATAGGTAATGCCGTCATAATCATAGTCGTCATATACTTCTTGAAATTTATCTCTTTGAAAAAGAATCCCATCTGCAGCGCGGTCAGAATGTCGTTCTCTTAAATTTGTAGAACCACGATAAGTTGTTCCATCAAAGTGGGGATAACTATGTAAGCCCATGATTTCGAAATAGGCCCCAGCGTTATGCGGATATTCAGCGGTTACTGATCCACCATCAGGATTATCTGTATTCCTCAATATGGCATCTAAGAAACTTTCGTATCCAAATCCACCGCCAATAATTTTATCTTCTGGAGCGATAGTTTTGATCACCTCATACGCTATTCTCATCGTTCGAACAAAGTGCTCAATGGGCGCTTGTAATATATAATCACAAGGATCTGGGTCATTGTCCCACCAGTTGCCTTCCGGATCTCCTGGATCTCTCCAACCGGTATTGCCGGTATAATCAAATCCAGGTTCATTCCAGATTTCCCAGAAGTCCACATATTCTGTATAGGTGCTCACTGTTTTGTAAACATAAGCTGCCCAATAGTTCTCGTCGTTATATGGCGTGCCGTCTGTGCCGTCATCCCAAATGTCGGTATAGAGATTAGCAAAAAGATTGGAAGGTTTACCGGGACAGTACTCTGTCCAATCGCGATGCCAATCCACAGGTTGCGTTAAGGTCGCTGTGAAATTATCCATACCCAGCGTACGCCAATGTTCGAAATTTCGAACGGCAACATCATAGCCAAAAATTTCTAAGACCGATTCGGACAAAACTGGGCGAACCGCTTTAGCGCCCATACCTAAGATTCCTAGATCGGGATTTCCAGCTGCTAGGTTTCCCAATTCCCGCTGGTTCCAACTTGGATAATAGCCAAGGTTAACACCTGGACGAAAAGGACCATCGTAAGGAGTGATCTGATCTTTGGCGGTATAGTTTACTTGTGAAAAAGAGGGGAGGGCAAATAGCCCCCAACATAAAAGCAATAGAGGGATTACTTTATTCATGGTCGATTTAATTAGCCCTGGCTGAATCCAGCAGGTTCTGTTTTTGAATGAGCTTGTTAAATCGGTGGTTTGG